>NZ_JBLROA010000056.1:0-39483 GCF_047921505.1 Micromonospora sp. SL1-18
TACCCCCACATGCCGCACCTGGAGTGGATCAGGCCCGTAGGCGGGCAGGATCAGGGGTCGTAGGCGGGTCAGGGGTGGTCAGGAGGTCGAGGACGGCGTCGCGGGCGGCGCGTGCCACCGCGGACGAGCCGACCACCCACCGGGGAGAGCCGAGGTGGTGTGCCAGCATGTTCCGGATGGAGATGTGGCACAACCCGTCCTGCTCGAAGTGCGCCACCGCCCGGACGACTATGGACGAGGCGCGGGTGCCCTACCGGCTGCGGGCGTACCTGAACGAGCCGCCGAGCGCAGTCGAGCTGACCGACGTGCTGCGCCGGCTGGACGCCCGGGCCTGGGACATCTGCCGCACCGGCGAGCCGGCCGCGGCGGCCCTGGGCATGGCGGACTGGCCCCGCGACGACGACGCCGAGCCGCGCTGGATCGCCGCGATGGTCGAGCACCCGGAGCTGATCCAGCGCCCGATCCTGCTGCTGGACGACGGCGGCGCGCTGGTCGCTCGTACCCCTGAGGCCCTGGGCCAGGCGGTGCGCCGCGCGGAGCGGTGAGCCGCGGTCCGGTCAGGGCCGGTCGTCGGTGGCGGCGTTCGCGTGCCGCTCACGCAGGCGCTCCCGGATCTCCTCCGGGGTGTACGCCCGGCGTCGCCGTTCCGCCCGGGCCACGACCACCCCGGTCGCCGCGACGCCGGCGAGGCCGGCCAGCCCGAGCACCTTCCACCACCGCATCCGTCGCCGCATCCGCTTAGGGTAGTCCGCAGTGAGCATCAGCCTGGACGAGGCCGTGGAGCTGACCCGCACCGGGGACGTGTGGGTGTTCCGCGGGCGAAGCGTGCCCGACCGTGCCATCCAGCTCACCACCAACAGCCCGGTCAACCACGTCGGCATGGCGGTGGTGCTCGACGACATGCCGCCGCTGATGTGGCACGCCGAGCTGGGCCGTTCGCTGCCGGACATGTGGACGGGCAGCCACCAGCGCGGCGTGCAGCTGCACGACCTGCGGGACGCGGTCCGCGTCTGGGCCCACCGGTACGGTCAGCTGGCCTGGCTGCGCCAGCTCGAACCGCCGGCCGACGCCACGATGGAGGAGGCGGTGCTGCGGACCGTGGCGCGCCTCGACGGCACCCCGTTCCCGTCCACCACGCAGCTCGCCTGGCGCTGGGCGCGAGGCCGGGTGCCCAACCTGCGCCTTCGCCGGCCGTCCGCAGCAGAGCCCGGGGCTGTACCGCTGGAGACCGCGTACTGCGCCGAGGTGGTTGCGGTGACGTACGAGGCGATGGGGCTGCTGCCGGCCGGCCGCCGGCCCAACTGGTACGACCCGGGGCGGTTCTGGAGCGGCGACGACCTCGAGCTGGCCGGGGGTGCCCAGCTCGGGACGGAGATCGAGGTATACATCCCGCCACGCTGACCGGGTTTGCCGCGGCCGCCGTGCGGTTATGGAAAGCCCCGTGACGGCTTCGACGCACCTGGACGCCCTGACCGCCTTCTTCGACCGGTACGGTGCCGCGCTGACCAGCGGCGACCTGCCGGCCATCGCCGACTGCTACGCCCTGCCCGGGCTGGTGGTGGCCGACACGTACAGCTTCTCCTTCACCTCGCCGACCGCAGTGGCCCTCAGCTTCGTCGGCGCGGCGCCCGACTACCGGGAGCGGGAGCTGATCGCAGCCCACGCGCAGATCGAGGACATGCAGCAGGTTTCGGCGCTGCTCACCGAGGTGGCGGTGCGCTGGGAGTTCCTGGACAGCCAGGGACGGGCGGTGCCGGGCGAGCGCTACCGCTACCTGCTGCGTGCCACCGCCGACGGGCCGGCCATCTGCACCGTCATCCGTACCGCCTGACGGGACCGTTCAGCGGTTCGAGGAGGTGGGTTGGCTACTTTCCGGCGGCACTCCCGGTCGCTACGCTCATCCGGCTGCGTCGACAGGGGAGGATCATGTTTGGCACGCGTCGCGTACGTCCGTCATTCGGCGCCGCCATCGCCTCTTCGCCCTGGATCGTCGTCTCGATCGGCGTGATCGTGATGGTGGTGCTGCTGGTCGTCGCGCTCGGCTCGGTTCGGGCCCGGCGGACGTACGCCGACGGCGCCCCTCCGGATCCGGTGATGTCGCTGCCGGGGCTGCCGGCTGTCACGACGTCGCCGCCGCCCAGCTCGGCCGCCGCGCCGGTGTCGCCTCGGCTGTCGCCCCGGGCGACCGTGCCGAGCGCGACCGTGCCGCCGAGCGGTTCGACACCGAGCCCGTCGACCAGTGCCGCCGGTGGCAGCCAGCCGTCGGATCTCCCGTCGTCCCCGCCGCCGGAACCGCTGCTCGCGTCGTCCTCACCGCCGCCGGTCACCGGCCGGTACGGGGTGGTGGACAGCTTCGACGATGGCTTCATCGGCGAGGTGCTGCTGGTCAACCCCAGCGACAAGCCGAGCGGCTGGACCGTGACGTTGAGCTTCGGGCGGGGACGCCTCGTCTCATCCTGGGTGGCCGGCGCGGAGCAGGGTGAGGCGAGCTTCGCCCACGGGGTCTTCACGTATCGCAGCGGGGTCGACCTGGCGGCGGGGGCGTCGGTGCGGCTGCGGTTCCACTTCGAGAAGACCCGTTCGACCCGGCCGACCAGCTGCACGGTCGACGGTACGGACTGCTCCGGCCTCTGACGTCGCCGGGCCGGTTGTGGGCGATGCCGGCTTCACCGGGTCAATTTGCGCAAGCCATCTGCTTTGTTGCGACTCGGTTTGCAAACTATTGCAGAATGTTTCGGCAAGGGCTAGCGTGCGGGCGAATCAGCGACGAGAGGAAGGCCGTCGATGAAACCCCCGCCGATATCTGCCAAGGCCCTGCTCGCCCTGGTCTCCTCCGTCGTGCTCACCCTCGCCGGCGCGCCGGTCGCGGTAGCTCAGCCGGGTGCCCTGGCCGGCGACCGCGCCGTGACCGCGGACATCCTCGCGGCCGCAGGCGCACCTCAGTGGAGCCGGGAGCCGTCCGCCGAGGCGCTGCTCGCGGCGGGCAGCAACAGCGCCCGGGCCGAGCAGTTCTACTTCGTCCTGCCGGATCGCTTCGCCAACGGCGACGAGCGCAACGACACCGGTGGCCTGACCGGGGACCGGCTCACCACCGGCCTGGACCCGACGGACAAGGGCTTCTACCACGGCGGTGACCTCAAGGGGCTCATTGACAAGCTGGACTACATCCAGGGCCTGGGCACCACGGCCATCTGGATGGCGCCGGTCTTCAAGAACCGGCCTGTGCAGGGCAGCGGTGCCGACGTCTCCGCCGGCTACCACGGCTACTGGATCACCGACTTCACCCAGGTCGACCCGCACTTCGGCACGAACGAGGAGCTGAAGCGGCTGGTCACCCTCGCCCACCAGCGAGGCATCAAGGTCTATTTGGACATCATCGTCAACCACACCGCGGACGTCATCCGGTACGCCGAGAACAAGTACGGCTACGTCGACAAGAAGACCGCGCCGTACCGGGACGCGCAGGGCCAGCCCTTCGACGACCGCAACTACGCCGACGGCACCCGGGACTTCCCGCAGGTCAACGAGAAGTCGTTCCCCTACACCCCGACCTTCGCGAGCGCCTCCGACGCGAAGGTCAAGGTCCCGGCGTGGCTGAACGACCCGACCATGTACCACAACCGGGGCGACTCCACCTTCGCCGGTAAGAACAGCGAGTACGGCGACTTCTTCGGCCTCGACGACCTGTGGACCGAGCGTCCCGAGGTGGTCCGCGGCATGACCGACATCTACGCGCAGTGGATCGGCAAGGCCGGCGTCGACGGCTTCCGCCTCGACACGGTCAAGCACAGCAACCTCGAATTCTGGCCGCGGTTCGCCAGCGGCATCAACGCCGCCGCGGAGAAGGCCGGCAAGCCGGACTTCTTCATGTTCGGCGAGGTGTACAGCGCCGACCAGGAGATCGAGTCGACGTACGTGCGGCGCGGCGGCCTGCCCGCCACCCTCGACTTCTCCTTCCAGGAGGCCGCGCGCGGCTACACCGCTGCCGGCGGCTCGGCCAAGGCGCTCGCCGACGTGTACGCCCGGGACGACCTCTACGCCGCCCGGGACACCGACGCCAACCGGCTGACCACCTTCCTCGGCAACCACGACATGGGCCGGATCGGCTCGTTCATCGCCGCCGCCGGTGGTGACGACGCCACCCAGCTGCGCCGCGACCAGCTCGCGCACCAGCTGATGTTCCTCACCCGTGGCCAGCCCGTCGTCTACTCCGGCGACGAGCAGGGCTTCACCGGCCCTGGCGGGGACAAGGACGCCCGGCAGGACATGTTCGCCAGCCGGACTCCGGACTACCTGGACGACGACCTGATCGGCACCACCCGTACCCACGCCAGCGACCAGTACGACACCGCCCACCCGCTGTACCGGACCATCGCCGAGCTGGGCCGGCTGCGGCAGGCGCACCCGGCGCTGCGGGACGGCATCCAGGTCACCCGGTACGCGGCGGACGGCCCTGGCGTGTTCGCGTTCTCCCGGATCCTGCCCGCCGAGCGCACCGAGTACGTCGTCGCGGTGAACAACGCCGCGACCGCGCAGACTGTCACCGTGGACACCTGGTCGGCCGGTGCCACCTTCACCGGCATCTACGGTGGCTCGGCCAACTCGACGGCGGGCGCCGACGGCAAGCTGAGCGTCACCGTGCCGGCCATGTCCGCCGTGGTGCTCCGGGCCGACCGCGTGATCCCGCAGGCTGATGCCGCTCCGCAGGTCACGATCACCGAGCCGGGCGACGCCCCGGTCGCCACCCGGGTCGCCGTCACCGCGCAGGTCACCGGCGACTCGCTCGCGACCGTCACCTTCGCCGCCCGGGTGCCGGGCGGCAAGTGGACGCTGCTGGGCAGCGCGCACAAGGCCCCGTACACCGTCCACCACGACCTGGCCGGCCTGCCGGGCGGGACGGAGATCCAGTACAAGGCCGTCGTCCGCGACGGCAAGGGCCGCGTCGCCACCGCCCGGTCCACCGGCGTCGTCGGCACCCCGACACAGAGCGCCTCGCGGGACTGGGCGATCGTGCACTACCAGCGCCCCGCCGGGGGGTACGCCGACTGGGGCCTGTACATCTGGGGCGACATCGACCCGGCGTACCAGACCAACTGGCCCAACGGGCAGCCGTTCGCGGGTGAGGACTCCTTCGGCCGGTTCGCCTGGGTCAAGCTGAAGCCGGGCGCCAAGTCCGTCGGCTTCCTCGTGGTCGACAAGAACGGCACCAAGGACGTCCCCAACGACCGCGCCATCGACGTGACGCAGACCGGCGAGGTCTGGGTCAAGCAGGGCGACCCGACGTTGTACCCGACCCGGCAGGCCGCCACCGGCGAGCCCGACCCACCCGTCGACGAGAACACGGCGGTCCTCCATTGGCGCAAGGCGGACGGCAACTACGACGGCTGGGGCCTGCACCTCTGGGACGGGGCCGCCAATCCGACCGACTGGGGCAACCCGCTCAGGCCGGAGAAGGTCGACGCCTTCGGTGCGGTGTTCCGGGTGCCCCTGGCCGCCGGGGCCACCGGGCTGAGCTACATCGTGCACCGCGGCGACGAGAAGGACCACCCGGACGACCAGCGGCTGGACTTCGCCACCGCCGGGCGCGAGGTGTGGCTGCTGGCCGGGGTCAAGGGCCGGCTGCTGCCGTCGACCTCCTCCGGCGTCGCCAGGGACCTCGACATCACCAAGCAGAAGGCGCAGTGGATCGACCGGTCCACGGTGGCCTGGCAGACCGGGCCGACCGACGGCAAGCGGTACGCCCTGGTCGCCGCCCCGGCCGGCGGATTGAGCATCGCCGAGGGCGAGCTGTCCGGGACGTACACCACACTGCCGTTGCGGGCGGAGCGCAACGGGCTCACCGAGGCCCAGCGCGCGGCCTGGCCGCACCTGTGGGAGTACCAGGCCTTCACCCTCGACCGGGGTGACCTGGCCAAGGTGCCGGCGGCGCTGCGCGGGCAACTGGTGGTGACCGAGCGGGACGCGGAGGGGCGGCTGCTCGGCGCGACCGGGGTGCAGATCCCGGGCGTGCTCGACGACGTCTACCGGGCCGCCACCAAGGCGTTGCTCGGCCCGACGTTCACCGGGAAGGTGCCGGCCCTGGCCGTGTGGGCGCCGACCGCCCGTACCGTGTCGCTGCAGCTCTTCGACTCGCCGACCGCCGAGCCGGAGACGGTGTCGATGGGCCGCGACGACACCACCGGCGTCTGGTCGGTGCGCGGCACCAAGGACTGGACCGGGAAGTACTACCGGTACCAGGTCGAGGCCTGGCAGCCGGCGGAGCAGAAGATCGTCACCGCGTCGGTGACCGACCCGTACTCGGTGGCCCTCGCGCCGGACTCGACGCACAGCCAGATCGTCGACCTGGACGACCCGGCGCTGGCGCCGGCCGGCTGGCCCAAGCTGCGTAAGCCGGCGGCGGTGTCGTCGTCGCAGGCGCAGATCCAGGAGGTGTCGGTCCGCGACTTCTCCGTCGCCGACGCCACCGTGCCGGCCGAGCGGCGGGGCACCTACCTCGCCTTCACCGACCCGAACACGGCGGGCATGAGTCACCTCAAGGCGCTCGGCGACGCGGGGGTCAACTACCTGCACCTGCTGCCGGCGTTCGACTTCGCCACCATCCCCGAGCGGCGGGCCGACCAGCGGCAGCCTGCCTGCGACCTGGCCGCGCTGCCACCGGACTCCGCCGAGCAGCAGAAGTGCGTCGCGGCGGTGGCCGACACCGACGGCTACAACTGGGGGTACGACCCGCTGCACTACACGGTGCCGGAGGGCGGCTACGCGGTCGACCCGGCCGGGGCGAAACGGACCACCGAGTTCCGGCAGATGGTCGCCGGGATCAACCAGGCCGGCCTGCGCGTGGTGATGGACGTTGTCTACAACCACACCTCGGCCGCGGGTACCGACCCGAAGTCGGTGCTCGACCAGGTGGTGCCGGGCTACTACCAGCGGCTGCTGTCCGACGGCACGGTCGCCAACTCGACCTGCTGCGCCAACACCGCCCCGGAGCACGCCATGATGGGCAAGCTCGTGGTGGACTCCCTGGTCACCTGGGCCAAGCAGTACAAGGTGGACGGCTTCCGGTTCGACCTGATGGGCCATCACCCGAAGGCGAACATCCTGGCCGTACGCGCCGCGCTGGACCGGCTCACCCTCGGCAAGGACGGCGTGGACGGGAAGCAGATCCTGCTCTACGGCGAGGGCTGGAACTTCGGCGAGGTCGCGAACGACGCCCGGTTCGTGCAGGCCACCCAGGCCAACATGGCCGGCACCGGCATCGGCACCTTCAACGACCGACTCCGGGACGGGGTACGCGGCGGCGGCCCGTTCGACGACAACCCGCGGATCCAGGGCTTCGCGTCCGGCCTGTGGAGCGACCCGAACGGTGACGCGGTCAACGGCTCGGCGGCGGAGCAGAAGGCCCGGCTGCTGCACCAGCAGGACCTGATCAAGGTGGGCCTGACCGGCAACCTCCGCGACTACCGGTTCACCGACTCGTCCGGGCGGCAGGTCACCGGCGCCCAGGTCGACTACAACGGCTCGCCGGCCGGATACACGGCCGCGCCGGGCGAGGCGGTCACGTACGTCGACGCGCACGACAACGAGATCCTGTACGACGCGCTGGCGTACAAGCTGCCGCAGGGGACCTCGGCGCAGGATCGGGCCCGGATGCAGGTGCTCGCCCTCGGCACCGTGGTGATGGGGCAGGGGCCCGGTTTCGTGACGGCCGGCTCGGAGCGGCTGCGTTCCAAGTCGCTGGACCGCAACTCGTACAACTCGGGGGACTGGTTCAACCAGATCCGCTGGGACTGCGCGCAGGGCAACGGGTTCGGTGTCGGTCTCCCGCCGGCGGCGGACAACCAGAGCAAGTGGCCGTACGCCAGGCCGTTGCTGGCAGATCCGAAGCTGGTGCCGGACTGCGCGGCGATCGACCTGGCCGACGCCCGGTACGCGGAGCTGCTCCAGATCCGCCGCTCCTCGCCGGTGTTCGGGCTGACCACCGCGGACCAGGTGCAGCAGCGGGTCGCCTTCCCGCTCTCGGGTGAGCGGGCGACACCGGGTGTGCTCACGATGACCCTGGACGCTCGTGGCCTGGGTGGATCGTGGAAGTCGGTCACGGTCGTCTTCAACGCCACGCCGGAGGTGGCGAAGCAGACGGTGACCGGCCTGCGCGGGGCGGACGTGGCGCTGCACCCGGTGCTGAGGAACTCCGCCGATCCGGTGCTGCGGACGGCCTCGTTCGACAAGGCGACCGGCACGTTCACGGTGCCGGCGCGCAGCGTGGCGGTCTACGTGCAGAGCTGACCCGACGACGATCCGGCCCCCTGCCGCCAAGGTGGCAGGGGGCCGGAGCTCTGCGTGGATCCGTACCGCTGACCGTCGGTCAGTTGAAGCAGCCCTTGACGGTGCCGGCGCAGTTGGTGGGGTCGTTGTCGGTGATGGTGGTCTTTTCGTCGAGGCGGACCTTGCCGTCGTTGTTGAAGACGCCGCCGGCGACGCGGTGGGTCTTGGACGAGTCGGTGCCGGTGTTCTTGGTGATGCGGGTCTTGGTCAGGGTGACCTTGCCCTCGTTGTTGAAGATGCCGCCGCCGTTCTGGGCGGTGTTGCCCTTGATCTCGGTGTCCCGGACGGTGAGGGTGGCGTTCTCTTCCTCTTCCTTGTTCTTGTCCTCGTTGTCCTGGAGGAAGCCTTCCTTGATCTTGACGTCGGGGTCGCCGTTGAAGATGCCGCCGCCGAAGCGTCCGGCGCTGTTGTCGAGGATGGCGCTGTCGGCGATGGTGGCGGTCGCCTCCTGCTCCTTCTTCTCCTCCTCCTTCTTCTTCTGGTCCTTGTTGTCGGCGTACGGGGCTTCCTTCTTCTTCTCGCCGCCGGTGTTGTAGACGCCGCCGCCGTCGCGGTCGGCGTGGTTCTTGGCGACGATGACCTTGTCGAGGTCGAGGTCGGTGTTGCTGGCGAAGATGCCGCCGCCGTTCTTGCCGGCGGTGTTGTTCTTGATGGAGGTCAGGACGATCTTGACGAAGCCGCCGGAGCTGAACACGCCGCCGCCGTTCTCGCCGGCCCGGTTGTTCTCGATCTCGGTCTTGCCGGGCTCCTTGCCCTCGAAGCGGCCGATGATCTCCACCGTGCCGGCCTTGTCGTGGCCCTTGACCCAGTAGTCCTTGTCCTTTTCCTTTTCCTTGCCTTCGCCGTTGGCGATGCCGCCGCCGTTCTTGCCGGCGGTGTTGTTGTTGATGCGGGATTCCTTGATCTTGAGGACGCCGACGTTGAAGATGCCGCCGCCGTTCTTCTGGGCGTGGTTGTTCTCGACGCTGCTTTCCTCGAGGTCGACGCGGCCGAAGTTGGCGATGGCGCCGCCGTTGCCTTCGGCGTTGTTGCGGGTCAGTTCCACCTGCTTCAGGTGGGCGCTGCCGCCGCGTTCGACCAGGACGGCGCCGCCGTCGGCCTCGCCCTCCTTCTTCTCCTGCTGCGGCATCGAGGGCGCGTCCTGCGGACCGGACCCCGGCACCTGCGCGTCGGATCCCGGCGCCTGCGCGTCGGATCCCGGCGCCTGCGCGTCGGTTCCCGGCGCCTGCGCGTCGGTTCCCGGCGCCTGCGCGTCGGTTCCCGGCGCCTGCGGGCCGGATCCCGGTGTCGACGGGGCCTGGCCGTACTTGAACTCGGCGGCGTTGCCGTCCTTGAGGGTGAGGTCGGTCAGGGTCAGGTCACCGCCGTCGGCGACCCGGAAGAGCCGGAAGGCGTCCTCGGAGTCCCGCTTGATCGTGGCGTCGTTGCCCTTGATCGTGATCTCCTGCCGGATCGTCGGCAGGGCCGTGCCGGACTTCTTGTCAGCGAAGTCCAGCTCGTAGACGCAGTGCGGAGCCAGCTTCAACGTGCCACCGCGAGCCCGGTTGGCCAGGTCGACGGCCTCGACCAGCTTCTCGTCGTCGCAGGGGACCTCCCGCACCCGCCCCTGCTTGTCCCGGTCCTCGCCGTCCTGGCCCTGCTCGTCCGCCCGGTTCTGCTCCTCGTGGGCGTCCTTGCCTTCTTCCTTCTCGCCGTCGCTCGCGTTCTGCGGCGCGGCCGCGTGGTTCTCCGCGACGCGCTGCGCGTCGCCGGACTTGTTGTCTCGAGCGGCGAGGCCACCCAGCGCCGCCAGACCGACGACGCCGGTCAGCCCGGCCACGCCGGTGGCGACCCAAAGCGCCCGCCGCCTGCTCGTCGGAGGGGTCATCGGGGCCCCGCCGTCGGAAGTCGTTACGTCGTTGGACATCAGAGCCTTCCGCCCTTTCGGTTCCACAAGGGGATCGCACCGCCCCAAGCGGGGCGACCAGCTACAAACCGGTTGTAGCCTCTGAACCACACCGTATGAGAAGGATCCTCACGAGGCGGACGTATCTGAAAAAACCCCACATTCAACCCACGGTGGGCGGCGGGCGACCTTCGGAACGGGCGGTGACGACGGTGCCGAGCAGCGCAAACAGCGGCGGGCCCCACCACCGGCATCACAACGACAGAAACGTCGCAGATGCCGGCGGTGGGGCCCGCCGCGGAGTCGTGCGGCCGGGATCAGCCCGGCAGGCGCGGACCGGCCTCGCGCTGCTCGGCCAGCCAGGTCTCCACCTCGTCCGAACGACGCGGCAGCCCCGCCGAGAGGTTCACCGGGCCGTCGGCGGTGACCAGGATGTCGTCCTCGATCCGGACGCCGACGCCGCGCAGCTCCTCCGGGACCAGCTCATCCTCCGGCTGGAAGTACAGCCCCGGCTCGACGGTGAGCACGTAGCCCTCGTTGAGCGGACCGTCCCGGTACGTCTCCTTGCGCGCGTTGGCGCAGTCGTGCACATCGATGCCGAGCATGTGGCTGGTGCCGTGCAGCGTCCAGCGACGGTAGACGGTCGAGGAGGGGTCCATGGCCTCGTCCACGCTGACCGGCAGCAGGCCGAGATCCTTGAGCGCCTCGGCGAGGACCCGCATGGCGGTCAGGTGCACGTCCCGGAACGCCACGCCCGGCTTGATCACCTCGATGCCGGCCTGCTGGGCGGCGTAGACGGCGTCGTACACCTGGCGCTGCAGCGGGGTGAACCGGCCGTTGACCGGCAGCACCCGGGTGACGTCCGCCGTGTAGAGGTTGCGGTTCTCCACGCCCATGTCCATCAGCAGCAGCTCACCCGGGCGGGTGGCGCCGTGGTTGTGCACCCAGTGCAGGATCGTGGCGTGCTCGCCGGCGCCGACGATCGAGCCGTACCCGACGTCGTTGCCGTCGTGCCGGGCGCGCAGCGCGAAGATCCCCTCCAGCAGCCGCTCCGAGACACCCCGGTCGGCCGGAAGCGCCCGGGCCACGTCCTCGAAGCCGCGGACGGTGGCGTCGCACGCCTCCTGCAGCTGCGCGATCTCCCACTCGTCCTTGACCAGCTTCAGCTCCGAGATGGCGATCGCCAGCTCCCGGTCCCGGCCCGGCTGCCCGTCGACGCGGGCGCCGTCGTACGGCCGCACCGCCGCGTCCACCCGGGCGTCGAAGCCGCGCAGCACCCGCGTACGCCCCGGCGCCAGGTCGGCCAGGGCCGTGTCCAACTCGGTCAGGTCGGCGGTGGGCAGGCCCAGCTCGATCGACCGCTCGCGCAGGGTCGGCCGACGGCCCACCCACAGCTCGCCGTTGCGGCTGCGGAAGAACTCGTCGGTCTCCCGCGACGACCGGGGCCGCATGTACAGCGTGGCGTCGCCGTTCGGGCGCAGCACCAGCACGCTGTCCGGTTCGAGGTCACCGGTCAGGTACGCGAAGTCGCTGCCGGCCCGGAACGGGTGGTCGGTGTCGTTGGCGCGTACCTTCTCATTGCCGGTCGGGATGACCAGCGTCTCCCCGGGAAAGGCCGCGGTGAGCGCGGCCCGCCGCTTGGCGTGGTTGGGCACCTCCGGGCGGGGCCCCACCGGCAGTTCGGTGTCCCGCCAGCCCTGCCGCATGAACGTCAGGAACGCCTCCGGAAAGTCCGGGTCGTGCGATTCCGTGCCGTCCGCCGGCTGGCCCTGCTGGGTCCGCTCCTCGGCCATGATCCGCCCTCCCTGAGCCTCGTCGCTGGTCCAGACGGTACCGCGCGCATCGCGCGGGGAGAGCCTGCGGTGCCGCGACGGCGGCTCCGGCCGCGTGGAAAGATGGCCATCATGTGCGGACTCCTGGCCTTTTTCAGCGCGCGCGGCGACGCCGCCGCCCACCGCGACCACATCGCCGGCGCACTGGAGTGCCTGCACCACCGCGGCCCGGACGAGACCGGGGTCGAGGTGGTCGGCGACGCCACCGGCCAGCACGCGGACGGAGTGTTCGCGCACAAGCGGCTGGCGATCATCGACGTGGCGCTCAGCCACGAGCCGCTGCCCTACGCGAACGACCGCTACCTGCTCACCTTCAACGGCGAGATCTACAACTACATCGAGCTGCGGGACGAGCTGGTCCGGGACTTCGGCGCCCAGTTCGCCACGAACGGCGACGGCGAGGTGATCGTCGCCGGATACCACTACTGGGGTGAGCAGGTGCTCACCAAGCTGCGCGGCATGTTCGCCTTCGTGATCTGGGACCGGCAGGAGCGGCGGGCCTTCGGCGCCCGGGACTACTTCGGCATCAAGCCGCTGCACTACCTCCAGACGCAGGACGGCATCTACCTCGCCTCCGAGAAGAAGGCGCTGCTGCCGTTCGCGCACTCGGCGCACCAGGGCGACGCCGGGATCGACACCGCCAACCTGAGTCACTACCTGACCCTGCAGTACGTTCCGGAGCCGGGCACCCTGCACAAGGGCATCAGCCGGATCGGGTCGGGGGAGTACCTGACCTGGACCCCGGGCGGCCGGATCGAGGTGCGCCGGTGGTACCGGCCGGTGTTCCGGCCGGCGCCGGTCGCCGACGAGCAGAAGCTCTACCACGAGATCCGGGAGACGCTGCGGGAGAGCGTCCGGATGCACATGCGCTCGGACGTGCCCGTCGGCTCCTTCCTGTCCAGCGGCATCGACTCCACCGCGGTCGTCGCCCTGGCCCGGGAGTTCAACCCGAACATCCTCACCTTCACCGTCGGCTACGACGTGCCCGGCTACTCCGAGATCGACGTGGCCCAGGACTCGGCCCGCCACCTCGACGTGACCACCATCCCGACCAAGATCGGGCCGCAGGACATGATGGAGGCGCTGCCGAAGATCGTCTGGCACCTCGACGACCCGGTCGCCGACCCGGCCCTCGTCCCGCTCTACTTCGTCGCGAAGAAGGCCGCCGAGCACGTCACCGTGGTGCTCTCCGGCGAGGGCGCGGACGAGTTCTTCGGCGGCTACACCATCTACCGGGAGCCGCTGTCGCTCAGCACGGTCAACGGCTTGCCGGACGGTGTACAGAAGGGCCTGCGGGCGGTCTCCAAGGCGATCCCGCAGGGCGTCAAGGGCAAGAGCTTCCTGGAGCGCGGCACCACCCCGATCGAGGCGCGCTACTACGGCAACGCCCGGATGTTCACCGAGGAGGAGAAGCAGCATCTGCTGCGTCGCTACGACCCCTCGGTCCGCTACACGGACGTCACCGCCCCGATCTACGCCGAGTGCACCGAGCTGGACGACGTCACCAAGATGCAGTACGTCGACCTCTACACCTGGCTGCGCGGCGACATCCTGGTCAAGGCCGACCGGATCTCGATGGCGCACTCGCTGGAGGTGCGGGTGCCGTTCCTCGACCGCGAGGTGTTCAACGTGGCGGCCGGCATCCCGGTCGACCTGAAGCTGCCGCCCCGCTCCGAGGCCACCAAGTACGCCATGCGCCAGGCGCTGCAGGGCGTCGTCCCGCCGGCCATCGTCAACCGCAAGAAGCTCGGCTTCCCCACGCCGACCCGGGTCTGGCTGCGCGGCGAGATGTACGAGTGGGCCCGGCACGTGCTGGCCACCTCGGGTGCCGGTGACCTGATCGACCTGTCGTACGCGATGCGGCTGCTGGACGAGCACAAGCGGGAGGAGGCGGACCACTCCCGCAAGGTGTGGACCGTGCTGATCTTCTGCATCTGGCACGCCATCTTCGTGGCGAAGACCCTCGACCCGGGCATCCAGCGCAACCAGTCCGCCCTGCTGACGAAGCCGGTGGTCGGCAGCATGGTCCGCTGACCGCGTAAGGAGGGGCCCCCGGTTAACGCTTTGCGTTGTACCGGGGGCCCCTTTCAACACGCCCCGTGGATCACCGGCCGGTGCAGGTGACGGTGGGGAGGGTGTTGGTGCCGGGTGCGTTGGCCAGGAAGCCGAACGTGGTGGTGCCCTCCGGTGCGAGGGTGCCGTTGTAGGACTCGTTGGTGACGGTCACCGACGACCCGCTCGTGCTCGCCTTGCCGCTCCAGATCTGGGTGAGGGTCTGACCGCTGGGCCAGGTCCAGTTCGCGGTCCAGCTGCCCCACGTCCGGGAGCTGTGGTTCATGATCATGACCTCGCCCTGGAAGCCGCCCGGCCAGGCGTTGACCACCTGGTAGACCGCCATGCAGTCGCCGCCCGGCGGCGGCATGGTCGGGCTTGAGGTGGGCGTCGGTGACGGGCTGGTCGGCGTCGGCGTCGGCGTGGTGGGGGTGGGTGACGGCGTGCCGCCCGAACCGATCCCGGTCACCTCGCCGTTGCCGCCGTCGAAGGTCACGTCCGAGCAGCCGAAGAAGTTCTCCTGGCTGTCCGACCGGACCCAGCGCGAGTAGATGATGTGCCGGCCGCCCTTGTTCGCCGGCAGGGTGCCGGTGAAGTAGTAGTGCCCGTCGGTGGTACCCGGCGAGCCGACCGACGGCGGGTTGGTGACCGTCAGGAACGGCTGGTCCTCCAGGTCGCTCCAGGCCAGCGGCCGGGTCGGGCTCCAGGTGTTCTTGGTGACGTAGAAGTAGAAGGTGCCCGGGTGGTGGGCCCAGTTGCTGAAGCGAAACTCCATGGTCTGGCCGGAGGTCAGGTGGGTGACCGGCCAGTCGGTGCGGGCCAGGTCGTACCCGCTGAAGCCCGGGTTGCCGCCGCTGCACAGCTGGCCGTCGGGGATGAAGCCGACGGTCCGGCCGCCCGCGTCGGAGCGCAGCACGCTGAACCAGTTGTAGAGCGAGTTCGCCCCGCTCTGCGCGACCGCCGCCGCGCAGGCGGGATTGTTGGGCCTGATCTCACCGGTCTGGGTGAGACCGTCCTTCCAGCACAGATAGGTCCGGGCGCCCGGGGCCATCGCCGCGCCGTGCGCGGCGGCCGGGTCGGAGCCGGTGGCCAGGGCGAAGGCGCCGAGGGCCAGGGTGGCGACCGCGGTGAGCAGCGCGGCCGTACGGGAGGATCGGTGCACGAGTTCTCCTGACTCGCGGGGCGCGACCCGCACCGGTCCACCCCGCTGCGACGAGCGGATGCGACGATCGCGGTGCCACGCCCGGCGGTCGGGGTGCGGCCGGGGCCGGCTGGGCGGGCACCAGCTGCGGTCCGTGCCACGGACCGGTGTGCCCTCGCGTCGGCTCGACCCGGCGGCCGGTGGCGCGGCAGCCCCCGCGCCACTCCGGCATGCGCCATCCCATCACGTCGGGTGCAGCTCACGCAATAGTCGTACGTCGATGAGGGGTGCCTCCCCGCGCGGCGTCCGGGTCGTCCCCGCGCGCCGCGCCCCCGCGATGCGTCAGGATCGGGGGGACGGAGGGAGCAATGATGGGGTACGCGGTGGTGCTCGGCGAGGCGCTGGTCGACCTGCTCGACGCCGAGTACGACGGGCAGCTCGTCTACCGGCAGGCGATCGGCGGGGGGCCGCTCAACGTGGCCGTGGCGGTGGCCCGGCTCGGCGGCGACATCGAGTTCGTCGGGTCGCTCGGCGACGACGCGCTCGCGGAGCGGATCCGGGCCTTCCTCGCCGGGGCGGGCGTCGGGCTGGGCGGGGCGGTCACCGTACCGGCCCCGACCGCGTTGGCGGTGGCCACCTTCACCGGCCCCGAACCGGACTTCCGCTTCTACGGCGAGCCCCGGTCGTACGCCCTGCTCACCGCCGACGACCTGGACGTGGCCCTGGTCGAGGGCGCCGACGTGCTCTACTGCGGCTCGGTCGTGCTGCTCCACCCGCCGGTGCTGGCCGCCGCCCGGCGGGCCTGGTCGATGGCCGGGGCGTTGCGGGTGTTCGACCCGAACGTCCGTACCCGGCTGCTGGACGGGCCCGACGCCGTGGCCGCGCTGCGCGAGGTGGTCGCGGAGTTCGCCGCGAGCGCGCACCTGGTGAAGCTGAGCACCGCCGACGCGGCCGTGCTCTACCCGCACGAGCCGGTCGAGGGGGTCGCCGCGTACCTGCGGGAGTTGGGCGCCACCACCGTGGTGGTCACCCTCGGCGCGGACGGCGCCCTGGTGGCCGCCGCCGACGACGTGGTACGTGTGCCCGCCCCGAAGGTCGGTGCGGTGGACGCCACCGGCGCCGGGGACTCGGTGATGGGCGCGCTCATCGCCGAGCTGCTCGCCGCCGGCGAGCCGGTGGACCCGGTCGGCTGGCGGGACCGGGTCGCCTTCGCCCTGCGCGTCGCCGGCCTGGTCTGCGAGTCGCCGGGCGGCGCCACCTCGATGCCCACCCGCGCCGCCGTCGCCGCCCGATTCCCCTCCTGACCTCACCTGTGCTGGTGCACGAGCGGCGCGATTCCGGGCAAGCCGGCAACCGCAAGTCCATGAGCGACGGGGCGGGAGGGGATCAGGCCGTGCCGTAGAGCTCGGCGTAGCCGCGGCGGGCGGCGATCAGGCCGGGCCGGGCGCCGAAGGGCGACTCGGCGGCCACCCGCTCCGGAGGTGCGTTGCCGGTGTGGCCGGCCCGGATCAACCAGGCCTGCTGGGCCAGTTGGGCGTGCTGGGCCCGGACGAACTCCGCGTCGACCGGCGCACCGTGCCCGGGCACCACCACCGTCGAGGGCGTGACGAGGCGCAGCAGGTCGGCCACCGCGTCCGGCCACTGGATCGGGTACGACTCCTCGAACGCCGGTGGCCCGCTCTGCTCCACCAGGTCGCCGGCGACCAGCACGTCCGCGTCCGGCACGTGCACCACGAGGTCGGCGTCGGTGTGCCCGTGCCCCGGATGGCGCAGCACCACCCGTCGGCCGCCGATGTCGAGCACGGCCTCGATGCGTACCGGGTGGGTCGGGGCCAGCAGCTCGGTTCGGGCCAGCTCGGCGGCCAGCTCCGGCTGCTCGTCGCGCATCTCCTCGTACGCCGCGCGGCGCAGTTCGTCGGGGCTGTCGCGCAGCGCGGTGGCGGCCAGCTCGTGCGCGTACACCGGGCGGGGCGGGTCGGCGGCCAGGGTGGCGTTGCCGAAGCAGTGGTCGAAGTGGTGGTGGGTGTTGACGACGGTCCACGGGTGCGGGGTGACCGCCCGGGCGGCCTCGGCCAGCTCCCGGGCCTGCTTGGCGGTGGAGAGCGTGTCCACCAGCAGCGCGGCGCCGTCGCCCACCACCAGGGTTACGTTGACGTGCAGCAGCGGCTCGCGCAATACGTGGACGCGGTCGGCGACCTCGACGAACCGGGCGGTCATGAGACCTCCGACGCCCGATCGAGGAAGCGCTGCCGGTCGACCAGCACGCGCTCGACCCGCCCCTCGGCGACGATCTCGTCGCCGTCGGTGACGGTCACCTCGAACAGCAGCCGTCGCCCGTCGACCTTGGCGAGCCGAGCCCCGGCAATCACCGTCCGCCCGACCGGCGTGGCGGCCCGATGCTCCAGTTCGACCCGGACGCCGACGGTCGTCGACCCGGGTGGCATCCGGATCGCGGTGGCCGCCACGGTCGCCGCCTCGGCCAGGGCGAGCACCCGGGGGGTGCCGAGCATGGGCACGTCACCGGAGCCCATCGCCTGCGCGGTGTCGGCGTCGGCGACGGTCAGCTCGACCCGGGCGGTCAGGCCCGGCACCAAGGGCGGCTCCGGCTGCTCCTGCATGTCCCGAGCCTAGACGAGCCGGGGCCGGACCGCCCGATCTGGCATGCCAGAGCCCCCGACAGGTGGCCGGCGTCGGTCGATGTGGCGCGTCGAAGGTGGGCACCCCGAGGGCCGCACTTTGCGCGCCGTTAACCTTGTCTCCGATGGCCGTCGTGACAGACCCCCAGCCCCCCGCCCGGACCGGTGCCCCCTCCTCACCCGACGGCGGACGCCGTCGCGTGTTGGCGATGACGATCTGGGGGGTCGCCTTCGTGGCCGCCTGGTTCGGCATCGGACTGCCGACCGACCCGGCGTACGCCTTCTTCTGGATCTGGGCGGCCACCATCGCCTGGCACTCCGACCGGCCGTGGCGCAGCCACCTGCGCTTCGCCCGGGACTGGGTGCCGGTGGTGCTGCTGCTGGCCGTCTACACCATCTCCCGAGGGTTCGCCGCCACCGGCGCCACACCCCATGCCCTGGAGATGATCGTCGCCGACCGGTTCCTGTTCGGCTGGGCCACCGGCGGCGAGGTGCCGACGATCTGGTTGCAGCAGCGCCTCTACCGGCCCGAGGTGCAGTGGTGGGACGTGTTGGTCAGCTGGGTCTACTTCTCGCACTTCGTGGCGACGCTGGCAGCCGCGGCGGTGCTGTGGATGCGTGACCGTTCGCGCTGGACGGCGTACATGCGGCGCTGGGGCTTCCTCTGCGCGGCCGGGCTGGCCACCTACTTCGCCTACCCGGCCGCCCCGCCGTGGTGGGCGGCGCAGAACGGACTGCTCACCGAGGTCGCCCGGATCTCCACCCGCGGTTGGAAGGAGATGGGCATGCACGGCGCGGGCAACCTGCTCAACGCCGGGCAGATCGCCTCCAACCCGGTGGCCGCGATGCCTTCGCTGCACACCGCGTTCGCCCTCTTCGTGGTGCTCTTCTTCCTGAGTTCGCTCCGGAAGCGCTGGTGGCCGCTGCTGCTGGCGTACCCGCTGGCGATGACCTTCACCCTGGTGTACAGCGGCGAGCACTACGTGATCGACGTACTGGTCGGCTGGGCGTACGTCGGGATGACCTTCCTGGTCGTCGGCCTGGCCGAGCGCTGGTGGGCGGCCCGACGGCCCCGGCGCGCGGCGGTGGCGCCCGCTGGAGAGCAGCAGCCGTCGGTGATCCCCGCCCAGACCGGCCCGAGCGAGCAGGAGGCCATTCCGGCCGCGGCCGTCGCGGTGCCGGCCGAGCGCTGAGGCTGGCCGTCGCGGTGCCGGCCGGGCGCTAAGGCTCGGCGGCCGCGGTGCCGGCCGGGCGCAGAGCGGGGGTCAGTCCCGCCGCTGCCGGCGCCGGGCGTCGTGCGCCCGCGCGATCAGATCCGCCGCCAGCTGCCACGCCTCGGCCAGGTCGCGGTCGACCGCTGCCGCGCCGGACCCGCCGGCGGTGTCGGCGTGCACCGTGGCCAGCCGCAGCCGCCGCTGCGCCGGACCCTGGGTCACCCGCACGCTCTGGATCCGGGCGTACGGCACCAGCGTCATCCGGCGGGTCAGCAGCCCGGACCGGGACACGAAGACCTGCTCGTCCAGGCCGGCGCCGACCGCCGTGCGGGTCAGCGGGCGCAGCCAGCGCGCCCGTGGCGGCGGCGGTGTCGCGGGCAGCGCATCCAGCCGTACGCCGGGCAGCACCTCCGCGACGACCAGCTCCGCGGCCTGCGCGTCGCCGACCGGCAGCAGCCGGTCCGGCCGGTTCCGGTCGTCCGGTTCGCCGGTCGAGTAGCCGGCCACCTCCAGCCGCAGCCGCAGCCAGCCCTTCACCCGCCAGAGCAACGGCCAGGTGACCCCGACGGTCTGCACCCGGTGCAGCGGCACGGTCTGCATCCGGGTCTCCAGCAGGCCGTTGCGGACCCGCAGCGTGTCGTCGTCCCGGTCGAGCCGGAAGCTCCAGTCGTCGAGCACCCGGCGGACCGGTTGCAGCAGCACGCCGGCCATCGCGGTCAGCGTGCTGGCGACCGCGATGAAAGACCAGGACCCTTCGGAGAGGAACTGCGCCACCACGAAGGCCACGCCGAACGGAAGCAGGAACGCCTGCGGGGTGAGTAGCTGGCTGACCAGCAGGTTCGCGTTGCGTACGGTGTGCAGCCGCCGTCCGGCCGGGGCGGGCGCGGGCGGCGCGCCGGCGGCGGGCGGGGCGGTCTCGGGCGCGCGGCCGGCCACCGCGAGCAACCGTTGGCGCAGCGCGCCGGCCTCGGCCACGCTCAGGTACGCCAGCGGCGCCTCCGTCTTGCCCCCGCCGACCACCTCCAGCCGCAGCTCGGCCAGCCCGGTGAGCTGCGCCAGCAGCGGCCGGACCACCTCCACGGCCTGCAACCGCTCCAACGGGATCGCCCGGGTCCGCCGCCAGATCAGCCCCTCGTGCACCCGCAGCTCCCGGCCCACCAGGTGGTAGCCGGTGTTCCACCAGCTGATCACGGACAGCACGGTGGCGCCGAGGACGAAGACCGTGACCAGCACGGCGAACCAGCCGAACCCGACCCGGGACAGCGTCGACCAGGAGAGGCCGGCGATCACCACGACCAGCGACTTGGCGCCGTGCAGCGCCGGACTGAGCGGGTGCAACCGCTGCCGGGGCTCCTCCCCGACTGGCGGCCACGTGGCCGGGGGCCGGTCGTCGTCGCCCGGGTACGGCGGTGGGGCGCTGGGCCCCGGGTCGGCCGGGCCGGGCCTCACAGCCCCTCCGCCCGGTCCTCGCCCAGCGCGGTCAACCGGTCGCGCAGCCGGGACGCCTCGGCCGGGCGCAGGCCGGGCACCCGCGCGTCGCTCGCCGCCGCGGCCGTGTGCAACTGCACGGTGGCCAGGTCGAAGGCGCGTTCCAGCGGCCCGGCGGTGACGTCGACGAACTGCATCCGCGCGTACGGCACGATCGACAGGCGCCGCACCAGCAGCCCGTGCCGGACCAGCAGGTCGTTCTCCCGTTCGGCGTAGCCCCAGGCGTGCACCGCCCGGACGACGGTGACGGTGCGCCAGGCCGCCAGCAGCAGCACCACGCCGAGGGCGGCGCCGAGCAGCCAGTGACCGGTGAGGGCCCAGGCCACGGCGAGCAGCACCAGCGCCACGGCGAACAGGATGCCGAGCCGGATCAGCTCCACCCAGATCAGGTCGCGGGAGATCGGTTGCCACCGGACGGTGTCCGGCCAGGGCTCGAGGGCGCTGGGCGGGGCCGGCGGGTGGCCGGCGAGGTGGTCACCGCTCACCGGGGTGGTCCCTGCGCTCGCTCACCCCTCCGAGGGTAGGCGATTCCGGCACCGCCACCACCTCGCGCAGGAAGCCGCGCGCGTCGAGGAAGGCGCCGAGCGTTTCGCGGTGCTCGGCGCAGGCCAGCCAGGTCTTGCGCCGGTCGGCGTCGTGCAGACGGGGGTTGTTCCAGCGCAACGCCCAGACGGCGGGGGCGCGACACCCCCGCGCGGAGCAGATCAGCGCCTCGGCGGGAGTGGGAGTGGTCACCGGGGCGAGTCTAGGGTCGCACTCCGGGAGGTTTCGCGCCGGGCGGCCACGGGGGGAGCCGCCCGGCGACGGGTGAATCGTACACACGCCGGACCCCTGGGTGTCCACCCGTGT
Organism: Micromonospora sp. SL1-18; assembly: GCF_047921505.1. NCBI lineage: Bacteria > Bacillati > Actinomycetota > Actinomycetes > Micromonosporales > Micromonosporaceae > Micromonospora > Micromonospora sp. SL1-18. The sequence goes on from NZ_JBLROA010000056.1 coordinate 21,420, forward strand.
TCAGCGATTTTCGCGCGACGGGACGGCGCGGCGGAAATCGTCCCTCTCCCGCCCTCGGCTCTCAGCCGGGCATGACAGTCTTGGTACGACCACGCCGCGACGACGACCTAGCTGTGGAGGACCGGTGGCCCAGCCGACCACGCCCGACGCCCCGATTCCGACCGAGGCCGTGCCGGGCACGCCGCCGCCGGGCACCACCACCCCGGCCCAGGACGCCACCCTGCTGGAGCGGGCGCTGTTCGAGATCAAGCGGGTGATCGTCGGCCAGGACCGGATGGTCGAGCGGATGTTCGTGGCCCTGCTGGCCCGGGGGCACTGCCTGCTGGAGGGGGTGCCCGGCGTGGCCAAGACCCTCGCCGTGGAGACCCTGGCGAAGGTGGTCGGCGGCTCGTTCGCCCGGGTGCAGTTCACGCCGGACCTGGTGCCGGCCGACATCATGGGCACCCGGATCTACCGGCAGTCCAGCGAGAAGTTCGATGTCGAGCTGGGCCCGGTCTTCGTGAACTTCCTGCTCGCCGACGAGATCAACCGGGCGCCGGCGAAGGTGCAGTCAGCGCTGCTGGAGGTGATGAGCGAGCGCCAGGTGTCGATCGGCGGGGAGACGCACCGGGTGCCGGACCCGTTCCTGGTGATGGCGACGCAGAACCCGATCGAGCAGGAGGGGGTCTACCCGTTGCCGGAGGCGCAGCGGGACCGCTTCCTGATGAAGATCGTGGTGGGCTACCCGACCGACGCCGAGGAGCGGGAGATCGTCTACCGGATGGGCGTCGCACCGCCCGAGCCGGCCCGGGTCTTCGACACCCCGGACCTGATCGCCCTGCAGCACAAGGCCGACCAGGTCTTCGTGCACAACGCGCTGGTCGACTACGCGGTCCGGCTGGTGCTCGCCACCCGCGCTCCCGCCGAGCACGGCATGCCGGACGTGGCGCAGCTCATCCAGTACGGCGCCAGCCCGCGCGCCTCCCTGGGCCTGGTGCGGGCCACCCGGGCGCTGGCGCTGCTGCGGGGCCGGGACTACGCGCTGCCGCAGGACGTGCAGGACATCGCCCCGGACATCCTGCGCCACCGGCTGGTGCTCAGCTATGACGCGCTCGCCGACGACGTTCCGGCCGACCACATCGTGCACCGGGTGATGTCGACCATCCCGTTGCCGTCGGTGGCGCCACGGCAGCAGGCCACGCCTCCACCGGCCGTCCCGCACGGGGCCGGCTGGCCCGGGCAGCGGCCGTGACCCCACCCACCCCGCTGCCGGCCACCGGCGACCGCTCCGGAGCCGTTCTCGCCCGGCTGCAGCTGATGGTCACCCGCAAGCTCGACGGGCTGCTCCAAGGCGACTACGCCGGGCTGCTGCCCGGGCCGGGCAGCGAGGCGGGGGAGTCCCGCGAGTACCGCCCCGGCGACGACGTACGCCGGATGGACTGGCCGGTCACCGCGCGGACCACGCTGCCGCACGTCCGGCGTACGGTGGCCGACCGGGAACTGGAGACGTGGCTGGCGGTGGACCTGTCGGCGAGCCTGGACTTCGGCACCGGACGGTGGCTCAAGCGGGACGTGGTGGTCGCCGCCGCGGTCGCCCTGGCCCACCTGACCGTCCGCGGCGGCAACCGGATCGGTGCGGTGGTCGGCACCGGCGGCACCGTGAGCGTGAGGAGTGAGCCGGGTTTGCGAGCCCCGCAGTCGCGAACCGGAGCGATCGTGCCCGCGCGGAGCGGCCGGTGGCGGGGCGAAGCGCCGGCCCCCGGGCCGGGGACGCTGCTGCGGCTGCCCGCCCGGGCCGGCCGCAAGGAGGCGCAGGGGCTGCTCCGGGCGATCGCCGGGACCGAGATCCGCCCCGGGCGCAGCGACCTCGGAGCGCTGGTCGACATGCTCAACCGGCCGCCGCGCCGGCGTGGCGTGGCGGTGGTGATCTCCGACTTCCTCGCGCCGCCCGAGCAGTGGGGCCGGCCGATCCGTAAGCTGCGGGTCCGGCACGACGTGCTGGCGATCGAGGTGGTCGACCCGCGCGAGCTGGAGTTGCCCGACGTGGGGGTGTTGCCGGTGGTGGACCCGGAGACGGGGGAGCTGCACGAGGTGCAGACCGCCGACCCGGGGCTGCGCCGCCGGTACGCCGAGTCGGCGGCCGCCCAGCGCGAGGCCATCGCCGCCGAGCTGCGCGCCGCCGGCGCGGCCCACCTACGGCTGCGTACCGACCGAGACTGGCTGCTGGACATGGTGCGGTTCGTCGCCGCGCAGCGGCACGCCCGGACCCGAGGGACTACCCGATGATCCGTTTTCTGCAACCGTGGTGGCTGCTGGCCGTGCTGCCGGTGCTCGCCCTGGCCGCCGCGTACGTCTGGCGGCAGTTGCACCGACGGGCGTACGCGATGCGGTTCACCAACGTCGATCTGCTGCGTACGCTCGCGCCGAAGGGCCTGGGCTGGCGGCGGCACGCGGCGGCCTCCGTGTTCCTGCTCTGCCTGCTGGTGCTGGCCACCGCGCTGGCCCGGCCCGCGGTGGACACCCGCGAGCCGCTGGAGCGGGCCACCGTGATGCTCGCCATCGACGTGTCGCTGTCGATGCAGGCCGACGACGTCGCGCCGAACCGCTTGCAGGCGGCGCAGGAGGCGGCCAAGCAGTTCGTCGGGGAGCTGCCGGAGAGCTACAACCTCGGGCTGGTCTCCTTCGCCAAGTCGGCGAACGTGCTGGTCCCGCCGACCAAGGACCGGGCGGCGGTGACCGCCGCCATCGACGGCCTCGTCCTGGCCGAGGCGACCGCCACCGGGGAGGCGGTCTTCACCTGCCTGGAGGCGATCCGCTCGGTGCCCGCCGACGGCACGGCCAGCATCCCGCCGGCCCGGATCGTGTTGTTGTCCGACGGCTACCGCACCGCCGGGCGGTCGGTGGAGGAGGCGGCCGGCGCGGCGCAGGCGGCGAACGTGCCGGTCTCCACCATCGCGTTCGGCACCGACTCTGGACAGGTGGACATCGGCGGCCAACTCCAGCGGGTGCCGGTGGACCGGACGGCGCTGTCGCAGCTGGCGGAGACCACCCGGGGCTACTTCTACGAGGCCGCCTCGGTGAGTGAGCTCAAGCAGGTCTACCAGGACATGGGCAGCTCGATCGGGTTCCGGACCGAGCCGCGCGAGATTACCCAGTGGTACGCGGGGATCGCGCTGCTGTTCGCCCTCTGCGCCGGCGCGCTGAGCCTGCTCTGGTCGTCCCGCCTGCTCTGAGTCGGGACGGCCGGGGCGGGTCGGGTGCGCCGGCCGGAACGGTCAGTGACCGCCGCCGGCCAGGACGAAGAGGACGGCCACCCAGACGGCGGCGAGGGTGAAGCCCAGCGGGGCGACGTAACGGCTCATGGGACTGCTCCGTGGCGACGGCGGGCCGGGCTCGACGACCGGACCGCAGGGGTGGATCAGGGCGTACGCACACGAGAGTCGTGACCGGGGTGCTCCTCCACGGGCGGCCGACGGGCCGCGCAGTGCGGTCGTCCCCGGCCAGCGGACGGGGAGACGGGCGATGCGGAGGTGCGGGAAGCTGGGTCAGCTCCGCGACCGAGCCGTGGCTCAGCGGGACTGACGATCGGCCCGGCCACGACTGGAAGGATCGCTATCTCGCACAGCGATCACCTCCTGCGGTCGGCGGGGCTTTCGGACGCGGGCGTACTGCGGCCCGCGAACAGGGAGCATCGTACACCCGCCGCACCACCGCCGCGCACTCGGCCGACCGGCTGCCACTGCCCCACCCGGAGGGTCACCCGGCTCCCGGCCGGTCCGTCGACCCGACCCCGAGGGTCGTCCCCATGGCCGGGCCGCCCCGGCCGGCGGGCGACCCGGGCGCGACCAGGCCGGGGCGGCGACCCGACGGCCCGCGCCGCGGTGCCACCAGCACGGCCAGGACCAGGGCGAACAGCGGCAGCCAGCAGATCCGGGCGGCCAGCCAGCCGGGGCCGGCCGGCGCGGTGTGCAGCCCCGGCAGAGCCCGGCCGAGGTGCGCGGTGAGCGCGGTCACCGCGACCAGCACCGGCTGGTGCCACAGATAGATCCCCATCGCCTCCCGGTTGACCGCGGTCACCAGCCGGGCCGACGTGGCATGCCGTTAGCGCTTACCTGCCGGTAACGCCTAGGCTCCGACCGGCGAGATCAGCTGAGCAGAGGGGGAACCGTGGCCCGTACCGTGCTGGTGACCGGCGGAAACCGGGGGATCGGCCTGGCCATCGCGCAGGCCTTCGCCAAGCAGGGCGACCAGGTGGCGGTGACTCATCGCAGCGGCGACGTCCCGGCGGGGCTGTTCGGCGTGAAGTGTGACGTGACCGACGGCGAGTCGCTCGACGCCGCGTTCACTGCGATCGAGGCCGAGCTGGGCCCGGTCGAGGTGCTGGTCGCCAACGCCGGCATCACCGACGACACGCTGCTGATGCGGATGTCCGAGGAGCAGTTCACCCGGGTGCTCGACACCAACCTGACCGGCGCGTTCCGCTGCGCCAAGCGGGCCTCGTCGAAGATGCTCCGGGCCCGGTGGGGTCGGATGATCTTCATCTCCTCGGTGGTCGGCCTGTACGGCGGTGTCGGCCAGGTCAACTACGCGGCCAGCAAGGCGGGCCTGGTGGGCGTGGCCCGCTCGATCACCCGCGAGCTGGGCAGCCGCAACATCACCGCGAACGTGGTCGCGCCCGGCTTCATCGACACCGACATGACCGCGGCGCTGCCCGAGGAGCGGCGCACCGAATACCGCAAGGCGATCCCGGCCGGCCGTTTCGCGCAGCCGGATGAGGTCGCCGGCGTGGTCACCTGGCTCGCGTCCGACGCGGCCGGGTACATCTCGGGCGCCGTCATCCCGGTCGACGGCGGCCTGGGCATGGGTCACTGAGAAACACGGAGGAATTGCGCAATGTCCGGACTTCTGGCCGGTAAGCGGCTGCTGGTCACCGGCGTCATCACCGACGCCTCGATCGCCTTCTCCGTGGCGAAGCTCGCCCAGGAGAACGGCGCCCAGGTCGTGCTCACCGGCTACGGCCGGCTCTCCCTGGTCGAGCGGATCGCCAAGCGGCTCCCCGAGCCGGCCCCGGTGATCGAGCTGGACGTGACCAACGCCGAGCATCTGGCCGGGCTGGCCGACAAGGTACGCGAGCACGTCGACGGCCTGGACGGGGTGGTGCACTCGATCGGCTACGCCCCGCCGAGCTGCCTCGGCGGCGGTTTCCTCGACGCGCCGTGGGAGGACGTGGCCACCGCGGTCCACGTCTCGACGTACTCGTACAAGTCCCTGGCCATGGCGGCGCTGCCGCTGATGTCGGCGGGCGGGGCGGTGGTCGGCCTCACCTTCGACGCCACCAAGGCCTGGCCGGTGTACGACTGGATGGGCGTGGCCAAGGCCGGGCTGGAGTCCGCCTCCCGCTACCTGGCGCTGCACCTGGGCAAGCGGGGCATCCGCAGCAACCTGGTCGCCGCCGGCCCGCTGCGCACCATCGCCGCCAAGTCCATCCCCGGCTTCGAGCAGTTCGAGGACGCCTGGGCCGAGCGGGCCCCGCTCGGCTGGAACCTCACCGACCAGGAGCCGGCCGCTCGGGCCTGCCTGGCCCTGCTGTCGGACTGGTTCCCGGCCACCACCGGCGAGATCGTCCACGTCGACGGCGGCTACCACGCCCTCGGCGCCTGAGGTGTAAGGAGGGGCCCCTTCTTAACGTCCCCGGTATAGGAGGGGGCCCCTGTTAACACCCCGACCCGGGGGCGTCGCGGGGCGGCACAGCCGTCGAGGGAGAATGTGACCATGGCGTACGACGCGTTGGTGCTGGTCTCCTTCGGCGGCCCGGAACGGCCCGAGGACGTGCGGCCCTTCCTGCAGAACGTGACCCGGGGGCGGGGCGTGCCCCCGGAGCGGCTCGAAGAGGTGGTCCAGCACTACCTGCACTTCGGCGGGGTGTCCCCGATCAACCAGCAGTGCCGGGAGCTGCTCGCGGCGATCCGCGCGGACTTCGCCGCCAACGGCGTCGACCTGCCGGTCTACTGGGGCAACCGGAACTGGGACCCGATGCTCGCCGACACCGTGGCGCGGATGCGCGACGACGGGGTGAAGCGGGCCTTGGCGTTCGTCACCAGCGCGTACGGCGGCTACTCCTCCTGCCGTCAGTACCAGGAGGACATCGCCGCGGCGCGGGCCGCGGTCGGCCCGGAGGCTCCGGTGATCGAGAAGCTGCGCCAGTTCTGGGATCACCCCGGTTTCGTCGAGCCGCACGCCGACGCGGTGCGGGCGGCGTTGGCCCAGCTCGACCCGGCCCGGCGGGACACCACCCGGCTGGTGTTCACCGCGCACTCCATCCCGGTCTCGGCGGCCGCCACCGCCGGCCCGCACGGCGGCCGGTACACCGCGCAGCTCGCGGAGACCGCCCGGCTGGTGCACGCCGCCGCCGCGCCGGACCTGCCGTACGACCTGGTCTGGCAGAGCCGCTCCGGCCCGCCGCAGGTGCCGTGGCTGGAGCCGGACATCAACGACCACCTGGCCACCCTCGCCGAGCAGGGCGTGACCAGCGTGGTGGTCAGCCCGATCGGGTTCGTCTCCGACCACCTCGAGGTGGTCTGGGACCTGGACACCGAGGCCCTCGACACGGCCAAGCAACTCGGCCTGGACTACGTCCGCGCCGGCACCCCCGGCACCGACCCGCGTTTCGTGGCGATGGTGCGCGAACTGGTCCTGGAACGCACCGCACCGGACGGCGAGCGGCCGCGCCGCCGCCTCGGCGAGCTGCCGATGTGGGACACCTGCCCGACGGCGTGCTGCGTGCCCCCGGCCCGCCGTCCCTGAGTCTGACCGAGCTCCCGATAACCGTGGGGACGACACATGCATGACCGCAAGCCGGTGCAGAGCTGGCTCACCGACATGGACGGCGTGCTGGTGCACGAGGGCCAGCCGGTGCCCGGCGCGCCCGAGTTCGTCAAGAAGCTGCGCGCCTCCGGCAAGCCCTTCCTGGTGCTGACCAACAACTCGATCTACACCCCGCGCGACCTGCAGGCCCGGCTGGCCCGGATGGGCCTGGACGTGCCGGAGGAGGCGATCTGGTCCTCCGCCCTGGCCACCGCCCAGTTCCTGGCCGACCAGCGCCCGGGCGGCACCGCGTACGCGATCGGTGAGGCCGGGCTGACCACGGCCCTGCACGCGGTGGGGTACGTGCTCAGCGACTTCGCCCCGGACTACGTGGTGCTGGGGGAGACCCGCACCTACAGCTTCGAGGCGATCACCAAGGCGATCCGGCTGATCGACGACGGGGCCCGGTTCATCTGCACCAACCCGGACGCGACCGGCCCGTCGGTCGAGGGCGCGCTGCCGGCCGCCGGCTCGGTGGCCGCCATGATCTCCAAGGCGACCGGGGTGGAGCCGTACTTTGTCGGCAAGCCCAACCCGATGATGATGCGCTCGGCGTTGAACACCATCGAGGCGCACTCGGAGAGCACCGCGATGATCGGCGACCGGATGGACACCGACATCCTGTGCGGCCTGGAGGCGGGGCTGGAGACGATCCTGGTGCTGACCGGGATCAGCTCCCGGGCGGAGGCGGAACGTTACCCGTACCGGCCGTCCCGGATCGTCAACTCCGTCGCCGACCTGATCGACGAGATCTGACCGGCCGCCCGGCGGTTGGTCAGAGGCGCAGCGGGGCGTTGCAGGCGGCCACCAGGGCCTGCCGGCAGGCGGTGGTCAGCGGGCGCAGCGCCGCGTCCCGCTGCTGCGCCTCGAAGGTGTTCACCGCGCCGCCCGGGGCGCTCTCCCCGGCCAGGGCGAGCACCCGGTCCAGCACCGCGGCACGGGCGAACAGCCGACGAGCCCGGGGGTCGAACCCGGGCGGCAGATCCGTCATGCCGTCGGGGCGGCGTAGCGCGGCGAGGGCGCCGGCCAGCTCGGGTCGCCACTGGGCCACGTCGAGCCGGGTGAGCGCGGCGGTCGTCTCGGCGAGCGCGGCGGCCAGCTCCGCCTCCGCCTCGGCCGCGCCGGGCACCGCGAGGGACGCCTTCGGCGCGTCGGCCGGCAGCGGGTACACCCGCCACAGCACGGTCTCCCAGGTCATGCCCGACCCGGAGGTGTGGGTGCGTACCTCGGGGACGAGGCCGAGCCCGCTGGCCACCACCGCCTCGCCGGCGAGCAGCGCCGCGCCGGCGAAGTCGCCGGGGCCGGGCAGGCCGCGCGGGTCGCCCGGGGCGGGCAGCACCAGGCGGATCTCGTCCGGGGAGAGCTTCGCCAGGCTGGGCAGCGCCTCCCGGAGGGCCACGTCGGTCCAGGTGCCGGGGGCGTCGGCGACCAGGTGCTCCTCGTCGCCGGCGATCTCGTCGGCGACTTCGTCGAAGGGCACCAGGCCGGCCCGCCAGGCACGTACCCAGGCAACGAACCGGCTCGACCGGCGCGGTGTCAGCGTGGCCGCGCCCGTTGCGGGGGAGGACATGCCGAAAGGGTACGTGCTACCTACCGCCCGTGTCTCGACTGCCGCACCGGTGGCGTGACCTGCCCCCAACTACCCCCTTCGCCCGTTTCCACCCCCGCCCTGGCCGGCCCCGCCGATCATGGAGTTGTGGCGCCTGCTTCGCGTCGTCCGCGGCTTTTGTTCAGTGCCACGCCTCCATGATCGACAACCGTGCGGCGCGTCGGGCGGGCGGTGTGTCGGGGTGGTGGTTAGCGTGATCGGCATGGTGGGGCGATACGGCGGGGACGTGCTGGCGGGGGACTGGCGGCGGCGGAAGGTCACCCCGGAGGTGGACGCGGAGCCGGATCTGGTGGTCGAGGACGCCGAATCCGGGTTCTGCGGCGCGGTGGTCGGCTTCGAGTCCGGCGCGGTGGTGCTGGAGGACCGGCACGGCCGGCGGCGCAACTTCCCGCTGCTGCCTGCCGCGTTCCTGCTCGACGGTAAGCCGGTCACCCTGCGCCGGCCGGTACGCGCCCCGGTGCCGGCGGCCCGGCGGCGGACCGCCTCCGGCTCGATCGCGGTCGACAACGTCCGGGCGCAGGTCGCCAAGGCCAGCCGCATCTGGGTCGAGGGCGTGCACGACGCGGCGCTCGTGGAGCGGATCTGGGGTGACGACCTGCGCATCGAGGGCGTGGTGGTGGAGCCCCTGGACGGCGTCGACGCCCTGGCCGCCGAGGTCCAGGCCTTCGACCCGGGCCCGGGTCGAAGGCTCGGCGTGCTCGTCGACCACCTGGTGCCCGGCTCGAAGGAGAGCCGGATCGTGGCGGCCGTGACCTCGCCGCACGTGCTGGTCACCGGCCACCCGTACGTGGACGTGTGGCAGGCGGTGAAGCCGAAGGCGCTGGGCATCCCGGCCTGGCCGGTGGTGCCGCCCGGACGGCCCTGGAAGGAGGGGGTCTGTGCGGCCCTCGGGGTGGCCGAGCCGGCGGACATGTGGCGGCGCATCCTGTCCCGGGTGAACAGCTTCGCCGACGTGGAGACGCCACTGATCAACGCGATGGAGCGGTTGATCGACTTCGTCACCGAGCCGGCGTGATCGGTTAGTTCCCCAGCTGCCGGGCCATCGCGCGGCGCAGGGGCGGGGTCGCAGCGGTCAGGCGCAGCATGATTCGCAATGTTGCCCGGGTCGCCCGGGTGGACTGGGCGGCGCTGCGGGCATTGCGCAGCGACTTCCTGACCGCGGCGAAGCCGTAGTCGATCATCTCGCGCTCGTACTTCGAGATCGCGGGTACGAGCGGCGTTTCACCTGCGTGGACGGCCATCAGCGTGCGGCGGAGGAGGTCGGCGTCGCGGAGCGCGGTGTTCGCGCCGATGCCGGCCATCGGGGTCATGTTGTGTAGGGCGTCGCCGAGCAGGGTGACGCGTCCGCTCGGCCAGGGGTTCACCGGTGTCGCGCTCCTGACGTTGAAGGCGTTGACCGTGTCGGGATCGCTTCCGGCGATGAGCCGGTGGAAGGCCGGTGACCAGTCGGGGATCCGTTCGATGACGGTCCGCTGCAGCGCGCGGCCGTCCAGATTCTCGATGTCGGGCGGGAAGCGGTCGGCCGCGTCGGTGAAACCCCACAGGACGTAGTCGGTGAGGTCGTTCAGTGGCCGGTCCGTGGGCTGGTGGCTCTGCTTCCAGACGGCGGTGAACAGCGAGCCGCGGCTGCGGGGAACGACGAGGTTCGCTCGGGTGGCGAGGGCTGCCGGAAGTGCCTTCTCCCGCTCGGGGGTCAGTTCGTATTTGCCGGCGATCGCGACGGCGCCGGTGTCGATGCGGTGTGCGTGCGGCAGGAGTTGCCGGCGTACCCGCGAGTTGGCGCCGTCCGCGCCGATCATCAGATCGGCCGTGGCGGTGGTGCCGTCGGCGAAGTGGGCGGTGACGCGCTCGCCGGCGACGTCGTACCGGGTGAATGTCTTGCCGGGGTGGAGGATGTCGTCGAGGCCGGCGAGCAGGATGTCGCGCAGGCGGATCCGGCTGACGGCGTAGTGGCGGTGTTCGGGCGCGTCCGATGACGGGTTGATCTCGACGTCGGACATGGCGAGCAGTTCGGTGCATCGGTCGGTGAGGAAGCCGAATCCGCCCCCGGGGGAGACGGTGTCGAGGAATGCCTGCCACCCGGCCGGGGGGAGGCAGGCGCGGAGGGCGGCCGCTCCGGCCGGGTTGATGTGGATGCGATACCCCTGCAGCCAGTCGTTGCGGTGATGGGTGCGTTCGTACACGTTGGTAGGGATGCCGGCCTGGCGGAGCCCATGTGCGAGGGCCAGTCCGCCGATGCCACCGCCGATGATCATCACGGAGAAGTGGGTCATGCCTTTCAGCATCATGCGATCGAATGGCACTGTCAACCATCTGTTTGATTGATAGAGTCAGGGGTGTGTCTGAAGAGCCAAAGCCCCGCCGGTCGCCCGCAGGCAGCGAGCGGCAGCGCGACGCCGACCGCAGCCGGCAACGGATCCTCGACGCCGCGCTGGTGGAGTTCGGCGAGCACGGCTACTCGGGTGCCCGCATCAGCGCGATCGCCCGCCGCGCCGGCGTCAACCAGCAACTGATCTCGTACTACTTCAACGGCAAGGAGGGCCTGTATCGGGCCCTGATCGACCGCTGGCGCACCCTGAGCGGTGACCTCAACCGCCCGGACGCTCCGCTGGACGAGGTGGTCGCCGCGTTCGTCCACATCGGCCAGGTGCAACGGCACTGGGGTCGGCTGCTGATCTGGCAGGCGCTGTCCGGCGACCGGGAAGAGGGCGACGAGCAGTACCACCGATCGATGGTCGACGACCTCCGCCGGCGCCAGAACGCGGGCGAGATCGCCCCTGACCTGGATCCGGGGTACCTGCAACTGGCCCTCTTCGGCGCTGCGATCGCGCCTACCCTGCTGGCCCAGTTCGCCGAGGATTTCACCGGCCTGCCCGCCGACTCGCCAGAGTTCTTGGAGCGTTACCGGGAGCAGCTGAAACGCCTGGTCGCCCACCTCGCCAAATCGCTGTAAGGCGAGGGAACCGCGTCCGCTGGGACGGCGGAGCGGTTCCGTGGTTGGCTTCCGGCCGGTGTGCCGGTGGAGGTGACCGGACGGGGGCGACCCGCCTCAGGGCTCCTGGTCCGGAGTACGGGTGAAGACGAAGGTGGCGATGTCGAGGGCGGCCGGCCGGCCGGACTCGTCCCGGAGCACGGTGAGGATCTCGCCGTCCTGCGAGCCGGAGCGGCCCCGCCAGCGGTCCGGGCCCTCGGCGGTGAAGCGGAGCACCGGCCGGCCGGCCGGACCGCCCACCAGGTCACCGGCGGGGTCCGGGCGGAACTCGTACTCCAGGCCCATCCACCACCAGCGGCCGGTCAACTCGGCCAGCCCGGCCGCCGGTTCGGCGGCCGGACGCCACGGGGCGGGCGGGGCCGGCTCGGCGTCCAGCACCAGGGTGAGCACCTGTCGAGCCAGCTCGACGACGTGGTGCCCGGCGCGCAGCCCGTAGGAGTTGGCGTAGTCCACCACGGCGGTACGGCTGGGCCGGTGCACCGCCAGACCGGCGACGTACCCGGGCATCGAGCCGCCGTGGCCGACGTACACCCGGTCGCCGACCCGGTAGAGCTCCACGCCGAGGCCGTGGCCGCCGGTCCACGAGTCCAGGTCGCTGATCACCACCGGCGCGCACATCTCGGTGAGCGTGGCCGGGGCGAGCACATCCGGGGCCGGGTCGGCCAGGAACGCCGCCCAGCGGCCCAGGTCCGCGACGGTCGACCAGAGCTGGCCGGCAGGCGCCATCGCGCCGGTGTCGGTACGGGGTTCCTCGCGCAGCGTGTCGTGCCAGGGGTGCACCACGTAGCCCCGGGCGTACGGCTCGGTCGGGTGGTAGGTGGTGCGCCGCATGCTCAGGGGCTCGAGGATCCGCTCCCGGAGCAGCTCGGCCCAGGGCGTTCCGGTGACCCGCTCCAGCACCCCGCCGAGCAGCCCGTACGCCAGGTTGGAGTAGTGGTAGACGTGGTGCGGCGGGTGCGCGATCTTCTCCGGGGTCAGCCCGGTGAGCAGGGTGGCCAGGTCGACGCCCTCGGTCCGCTCCCACCACCGTCCGTCCGGCTCGCGCTGCAGGCCGCTGGCGTGCCCGAGCAGCTGGCGCAGGGTGAGCGCGCCGACCGGGGTGCCGGGCAGGTGCTTGTCGAGCGGGTCGTCCAAGGCCAGCCGGTCGGCGTCGCGCTGCTGCATCACGAGCACGGCGGTCATGGTCTTGCTGATCGAGCCGATCCGGTACTGCAGGTCCGCGTCGGGGGTGGGGTGGCCGCCGGCGAGCGCGAGGTGGGCGAGGCTGCCGCCGCGGACCACCCCGAGGGCGACCGAGGGGCCGCGTCCCTCGGCCTGGGCCTGTGCGACCAGCGCGTCGACCCGTCGGGCGGTCTCCGGCAGCAGGGCCATGATCATCCTCCTCGTCGAGGTCGGCGGGTGTCGCCGAGCTTACCGATCATGGCGGGGTCGTAGGACGTGCGTCGGCGTGTCACGATCGGGGGGTGGACGCATTGCTGTGGATCGTGCTCGGTGTGGTCTTGGCGGTCGCTGAGATCTTCACGACGACGCTGTTCCTGATGATGTTCGCGGCAGGGGCGTTCGCCGCCGCCGCGGCTGCCGCACTCGGCGCACCGGTCGCGGTCCAGGCACTGGTCTTCGCTCTGGTCTCCACGCTCTGCGTGGCGCTGCTCCGGCCGGTCATCCGGCGGCACGCGCGCGCGGCGCTGGACAGCGGCGAGCAGTCGTTCGGCGTCGAGGCGCTCGAGGGCACGACGGCCGTCGTGGTGGAGCCGGTCGACGTCGGGCGCGGCCTGATCAAGATCGACGGCGAGCTGTGGACCGCTCGGGCGTACGACGCGACGCGGAGCTACGCCGTGGGTGAGCGGGTGCAGGTGATAAAGGTCCGGGGCGCCACCGCCCTGGTCTGGCAGGACGAGATTTCCACCCCGGGCGCACTGCCCGAAGCGAAAAGGTGAACGGTATGACGTTTGTAGCGATCCTGTTGATCGCCGTAGCGGTGATCGTCGTGGTGACGCTGGCCAAGGCGGTGCGGATCGTGCCGCAGCAGCGGCAGGACGTGGTGGAACGGCTGGGGCGGTACAAGCGGACCTTGAACCCGGGGCTGAACCTGCTCGTGCCGTACATCGACGCGGTGCGTACCAAGGTCGACATGCGGGAGCAGGTGGTCAGCTTCCCGCCGCAGCCGGTGATCACCTCGGACAACCTGGTCGTGTCGATCGACACGGTGCTCTACTTCAAGGTGGTCGACTCGGTTCGGGCCACCTACGAGATCTCCAACTTCCTGCAGGCGATCGAGCAGCTCACCGTGACCACGCTGCGTAACGTGATCGGTTCGCTGGACCTGGAGCGGGCGCTAACCAGCCGTGAGGAGATCAACCGGCACCTGTCCGGCGTGCTGGACGAGACCACCGGCCGGTGGGGCATCAAGGTCACCCGGGTCGAGATCAAGGCGATCGAGCCGCCGCCGAGCATCCGTGACTCGATGGAGAAGCAGATGCGCGCCGAGCGGGACCGCCGTGCCGCGATCCTGAACGCCGAGGGCCTCAAGCAGTCGCAGATCCTCACCGCCGAGGGTGAGAAGCAGGCCGCCGTGCTGCGCGCCGACGGTGACCGGCAGGCCCGGATCCTGCAGGCGGAGGGCCAGGCCAAGGCGATCCGTACCGTCTTCGACGCGATCCACCACGCCAACCCGAGCCAGAAGGTGCTCGCCTACCAGTACCTGCAGGCGCTGCCGCAGATCGCCAACGGCTCGGCCAACAAGGTCTGGATCGTCCCGACCGAGTTGACCAAGGCCCTGGAGGGGATGGGTGGCGCGCTGGGCGGGCTGGCCAACATGGTCGGCGACGTGCCGTCGCCGGAGGCCAGCCAGGGCGCCGGCGAGGTGGAGCGGGAGGCCGCCGAGGCAGCGCAGGCCGCCGCCAGCGCCGCCCAGCAGATCCACGACGAGGTACGCGTCGCCGAGGCGCAGGTCACCGGCGGCAACGTCCCGCAGCAGGGTCTGCCGGCACCCGAGCCGGTCTCCCCGGAGAGCCTGGTCAACGACCCCTCGGACGAGCGCGAGCGGGGCTGAGCGGGGCCGTCCGACTCCGGACGGTAAATACGAGAAAGGCTCATGCGGCGCCCCGGTGCCTGCCACCATCGGCTTGAAGGACGGGTGGTGACCAGGACCGGGGCGCCGGGGCGCGTCCCGCGCCGCCCGCAGAACGGGGCGAGGTGACGCATGAAGGAGCCGGTGAAGAGCCTGTTCTCCAAGGAGCTGTTCTCCAGAGAGCCGGTCCCCGGCGATCACGATCCCGCTGGACCGCTCGGCACCCGGCGTACCGGGGGCGGGTTCGGGGTGCTGCCGTTCGTCTCCGAGCCGGGGCGCGCCGCCCCGGCCACCAACGCGAGCTGGGCCTGGTCCGTGCGCCGGTTCGCCCGCGCGGCGGTCTGGCTGCTGCCCGCGTACGCGATTCTCTACGGCGTGGTGGCGATGGCCAGCGACGGCGGGGTGGGCAACACCCCGTACCCGGCCGACGGCAGTCCGCTCTACCTGGTGGGCTGGGTGGCCGCGGTCTGGCTCGGCCTGCTCGCGCTGCTGGCGCTCACCGGCCTGCTCGCCGCCACCCGGTGCCGGCGGATCGCCGCGGCCGGGCTGCTGGTCAGCATCGCCGGCATCGTGCTGATGCTGCCCTTCGCCGGGCTCGACGAGCAGGCGCCCGTCTTCGGCACCACCGCGCGCAGCCTCGTCCTGGTCGGCGCCACCTGCTACACCGTCGGGTGGCTGTTCACCGGGTGGTCGGTGGCCCGGTCCGGGCTGTTCTCCTACGGCGACGGGATCATGCTGATGATCGCCGCCCCGCTGCTCGGCCTCGGCGGCGCGCTGCTCGGCTCGCTGCAGACCTTCGGCGCGATCTTCGCGCTGGTCTCCGGGCTCGGCATCGGCTACCGCTCCGGGCGCCTGGTGCCCGCCGCCATCGCCCGCGACGCGATCGCCGCCAGCGTCGTGGCCGCCCCCACCCCACCCACCGACCCCGCCAACCCCACCACCCCCAACGGCCCCCTCCCCACCTGACCGGGGCGGCTGGGAGGTCGCCGTGAAGTGGCTGACAGTTGCCTGGCGGGGTGGTCGGTTGGCGGCTTTCGCGGCAATCTAGGGACCATGCCGTCTCCCCGGTCGCCCCTGTCGCGGCTGCTCACCGTGCTGCTCGCCGGCCTACTCGCCGGGCTCGCCCTCGCAGTCGCCGCGCTGCCCGGCAACCTGCTCGGCGGGTTCGCCGCCAAGGCGACCCTCGGGGCGTACGCGCAGCTGCCCGACGCGCTGCGCACCCCCGCCCAGCCCCAGCGCTCCTACCTCTACGCCAACGACGGCAAGACCCTGATCACGACCTTCTACGACGTCAACCGCACCGACGTACCGCTGGCCGAGATCGCCCCGGTGATGCGCCAGGCGATCGTGGCCGCCGAGGACCGCCGCTTCTACTCCCACGCCGGCGCCGACCTGCGCGGGCTCCTCCGCGCCCTGGTCGCCAACGTCACCGGTGGCGGCACCGAGCAGGGCGGGTCCACGCTGACCATGCAGTACGTCCGCAACGTGCTCAAGACCGACCCCACCCGCACCGCCGAGGAGCGGCAGGCCGCCACCGAGCAGACCGTCGGGCGCAAGCTCCAGGAGATCCGGTACGCGACAGCCCTGGAGAAGACCCTCAGCAAGGACGAGATCCTCAACCGCTACCTCAACATCGCGTACTTCGGCTCCGGAGCGTACGGCGTCGCCGCGGCCAGCCAGCGCTACTTCGCCAAGGCACCCGCCGACCTGACCCTGGCCGAGGCGGCCCTGCTCGCCGGCCTGGTCCAGTCGCCCGACGCGTACAGCCCGATCGACGGGGACAAGGACAAGGCCCTCGCCCGCCGCGCGTACGTGCTCGACTCGATGGTCGAGACCGGCGCGATCACCGCACAGCAGGCCGCCGCGGCCAAGGCGGAGAAGCTCACCCTGCATTCGACCGGCCAGCCCAACGGCTGCACCTCGGTCGCCCAGGGGCACGACGACTGGGGCTTCTTCTGCGACTACCTCCGCCAGTGGTGGCTGGCCCAGCCGGCCTTCGGTGACACGGTGAAGGAGCGCGAGCAGGCGCTGCGCCGCGGCGGCTACACGGTGGTCACCTCGCTGGACCCGAAGATCCAGAAGACCGCACAGAAGCAGGCCACCGCGGTCTACGGGTACGACAACAAGCGCGCCGTGCCGGTCGCCGCGGTCGAACCGGGCACCGGCCGGGTGCTCGCCATGGCCGTCAACCGGCACTACAGCCTGGCCGCCAACCCGCCCGGGCAGGCCAACCGCCCGAACACCGTCAACCCGTTGATCTCCGGCGGCGCCAGCGTCAACGGCTACCAGGCCGGCTCCACGTTCAAGCTGTTCACCATGCTCGCCGCGCTGGAGGCCGGCAGGCCCCTCGCCACCGGCTTCGACGCCCCGACGAACCTCCCCACCCGCTACGCCTCCGACGCCGAAGGCAACTGCGACGGCAAGTGGTGCCCGGCCAACGCCAACCCGCAGTGGATGGACGGCTACCGCATGATGTGGGACGGCTTCGGCCGCTCCGTGAACACGTACTTCGTCTGGCTCGCCGAGCAGGTCGGCGAGGACAAGGTGGTGGAGATGGCGCAGCGGCTCGGCATCACCTTCCGGGCCGGGTCCGACGCCGCCTTCGCCCGGGACAACGCGGCGAACTGGGGCGCGTTCACCCTGGGCGTCGCCGCCACCACCCCGCTCGACCTGGCCAACGCGTACGCAACCGTGGCGGCCGAGGGGACGTACTGCTCGCCGCTGCCGGTGGTCTCGGTGACCGCCGCCAACGGCGAGAAGGTCGACGTCGGCCAGCCGTCCTGCAAGCGGGTCCTGGACCCGGACGTCGCCCGGGCCGCCACCGACGCGGCCCGCTGCCCGGTCGGCCAGCAGTCGGCGTACGGGCAGTGCAACGGCGGCACCGCCACCTCGGTGGACGGGATCGTCGGCCGGCCGGTCGCCGGCAAGACCGGTAGCTCCGAGGGCAACGCCACCGAGACCTTCGTCGGGTTCACCCCGCAGGTGGCCGTCGCCGGCATCGCCGCCAACCCCGACGACTCGGCCGACCTGGTCGGCGCGGCGGTGCAGGCCAAGGTGATCGACGCCGTCGCCCGGGTGATCCACACGGCGGTGGACGGCAAGCCGGTGCAGGACTTCACCGCGCCGAGCCCCGAGCTGGCCGGCGACCCGCAGCGCCCCCAGCCACAGCCCACCCCGCAGCAGCAACAGCAGCAACAGCAGCAGCAGGACCAGGGCCTGCCCCAGGACCTCCTGCGCTGGCTCCAGGGTCGCGGTCGCGGCTGAGTAGAAGGAAGGGGCCCCTGTTAACGCCTCCGGTAGAGCAGGGGCCCCTTATTAACACCCACCAGGGCCGAGACGATCAGGTCCAGCGCCGGCAACCCGGCGGAAAAGATCCGATCCCAGGTGTCGGATCCCGTCCGGCGGCTCCGACCCACCGGTGAGCGCGCCCGCCGGGGGCGCCGCCGAGCAGGAGCAGCGACTAGTGATCGCTTTTCTGGCCAGAACCGTCTATTGTCGACCATCGTGGGCAGTGTTTATCGGATCGGCGAGTTCGCTACGCGGATTGGTC
>NZ_JBLROA010000057.1:0-39316 GCF_047921505.1 Micromonospora sp. SL1-18
AGAACAGCGCCTCGCCGTGTGCGTTGCTCGGGCCCAACACCATCACCGCCAGCTTCACGGTGACCCCGGTGACGGGTTTGCCGTCCCGGGTCAGCCGCGCGCTTACCGTGAGCGGGGCGGTCATGTCGTCGACCTCGACCGGCGACACCTGAAGTTTGGTGTGGACGCAGCCGCCGAAACAGCCACTGAGCGGACCGGTGAGGCCGCCGGCGAGCACCAGGGCCAGCAGCCCGGTGACTCGCCGACGGCCCGCGGTCGGCATGCCGGTCAGCATGCCCCGCCGTCGCCGGTGTTCTCCTGCTTGGCCGCGTGCTCGCCATCGAACGGCCAGGCGGCGTACGCCAACAGGTCGAAGATGTAGTCGTCCACGTCGTCTCCCGGGTCGAGCATGGTCACCACGCTCGGCCGGCCGCCGGGCACAGTCACCCCATTACGGGACTTTTCCGCCAGGCCGGGCCAGATTGCCAGCACGATCTCGCCCAGTGGGATGCCCCAGGTTTTGACCTCGATGTTCACGATGCTCGGCTGGTGCAGATCGTAGCGATGGAAGTAAACGCCGTCGTACAACCCGACCAGCTTGAGGTCCTGCTTGAAAAAGTCCGGCCCGATGATCTTATCGATGCGGAGTAGCAGGTCGATGTCCATATCGAGGTGGACACCGTCCATCGTCATGGTCGCCTGACCGAACGCGCCATTGAAGGCCAGGAACAGGTACCCCAACTTTTTAGGCAGGTCGAACGGCAGGTCGCTACGGACGTTGCCGGGCTCCAGCTTCGCCGCGCGGACGTCGGTGAGGGTGAAGGTGATGTCGCTGATCCAGCTCTCCCGCACCTCGGCATGTCCGCTCAACACCCCGCGGACCAGGCCGAAGCAGTTGAACAAGTCCGGCGGGTTCACCTCCTGCCTCGGTACCCGCAGGTGCAGGTTGCCGACCATCCGCAGCTCGTCGGTCTTCGGTACGGAGGTGATGGTGGCGACCTGGGTCTCCGGCTCGAAATCGACGGTGGTCCGGTGGCCCATGTTGGTGATGTGCAGTTCCAGATCGTCGGGTCCGACCTTGAACTTGTCGGTCTCCTTCACCAGATTCGCCTCGACCTCCACGTCGATGTCGAGGGTGTTCCGCCCGTCGTTCGCCGTGTAGTCGACCGTGGGCAGGTTGTCACCCTCGGCGCTGCCGAACCCCCAGGCGCTGAACGTCATGTCGGTGGGCACGTCGCGCAGCCGCACCTGGCCGGTAGCCGGGTCACCGTCGAACGTGCCGGTGGCCTTGATGGACAGGTCGTCGATGACCGTCGAGTTCTTGACTCGCACCGAGGTGGGCGAGCCGACCCTGCCGGTCACCTCCAGGCCACCGGGGATCGGGTCCAGGTGGGCCAGCGCCCGGGTTGACTTGAACATTGGCACCTGGTCGGCCTGGGCGTGCACGTCCAGGACGCCGGCCGAGGCCACGTCCGAGTCGTACTTGATGCTGAGCGTGTCGGTGAGGGCGATCGGGCCGAGGGTGAAGTTGATCCCGGACGGCAGGTCGGTCAGGGTCGCCTCAGCCCTGATCCGGTTCGGCGGCGACGGTACGAAGACCGAGTCGTCGACGTACAGGGTCAACTTGTTCGACCGGGGCTGGTAGCCGGCGAACGAGTAGGTCCGGGTGGTCGGGTCGACGGTCACCTGGCTGGGCAGCCCCGAGACGTTGATGATCCCGGTCAACCCGAAGCACTTCCCGTCCACGCAGAACGGGCCCTGGTTGGCGCAGCCCGGTCCGACGGCGCAGCCCCGGTCCACCACTGAGGCGCCGTTGGCGTAGCGCGGTGCCCCCAGGCCGTCCAGCGCGGCCACCTTGCCCAGCCAGAACTGCGTCTCCACGTCCAGGGTCGTGTCGGCGGTGTAGTTGATCACCCCGCCGTTCGAGCTGAAGGTGATGGTGCCCGGAATCGGCCCGAGCCGGCCGAGTGCCCCCAGCCGGACGTCCTGCGCACCGCCCGCGGCCAGCCGTACGTCGCCGTCCAGCGCGATGGTCTGCCGCTCGGCGTGGTAGCTGGCCGTGAGCGACGAGGCGGAGTGCCCGAACTCGGCGTCCCGCAGCCCGGTGATCGACGCGCTGCCGTCGATGTTGCCGTTGACCTCGTTGTAGTGGGTGGCCAGGTGCGACCCGCTCGGCGCCAGAGCGGCGGCATGGTTGGTCACCGCGAACGCCGCACTGCCCAGCGAACTGCCCTCGGCGGCCCGGAAGGCGTACGTGCCGTTGCCCCAGTCCGCGTCGAACCGGGCCGGTACGCCGCGGACATCCGCGAACGCCGACCAGGTCCGGCCCCCGTACGGCACATGGGCCAGGAACGAGATCGCCGAGATCGGCGCCGACATGGTGGTCTCGGCGTGCCGGGCCGGCAGGTCGACCAGCGCGTCCACGGTGGCCGGCACCCCGGTTACCGACGCGGTCAGGTAGCCCGTGCTGGCGTTGGTCACGGTGAGCCCAACCGAGTCCACCGCCGCGGAGTTGCGGATCGCCACCGTGCTCCGGTCACCGACCGTGCCGTTGATGTGCATCGTGGCCGGCAGCCGGCCGATCGTGGCCCGGCCGCGCACCACCGGGAAGGTCTGGTTGGTGGTGGTCACGTCGGCGTCGAAGCGAAGGCTGCCCAGCGGCGCCGAAGCGGTGTACCGGAAGTCGATAGAGCCGCCGGCGACCTCGACCGGGCCGACCGTCATGTCCAGCTCGGCCGGCAACCCGGAGAGGGTGGCCAGGGCCCGCACGTCAGGCAGAGTGTCGACCAGCCCAGCCAGACGCAGGTACGCCTGCAACGGCGCGGTAGGCGGCCGGTAGCCGGTGAACACCACCGTCCGCGCCCGGGTGTCCACGGCCAGCTTGCTCGGCAGCCCGGGTAGCCGGACCATGCCGACGAGCCCGAGGCAGCGGGCGAACACCGTGCAGAAGGCGCTCTCGTCCTTGGCACAGCCGTTGCCGGTGTCGCAGCCGTTGCCGACCAGGGCCACCCCGTTGTCGAACAGCGGCGCGCCCAGCCCCGCCAGCGCGGCCACCTTGCCCACCCGTACCCCGATGGTCAGACCGAGGTGGCCGGTCGCGGTGTAGCTGAGCTGGCCGTCAGCGAAGGTGGACCGGATGGTGTTCGGCAATCCGTCAACCCGGGCCACGGCGGCGAGCTGGGTGTCGTCCACGCCGTTCGCGGCGAGCAGCACGTCCGCGTCCACGAACACCGGGTCACCTCCGGTGTCGGTGTCCAGCCGGAAGGTCTGTCCGCCGCCGTCGCGCGCGTACTCCACCCAGGACAGGTTGCGTACCGACACGCTGCCGTCCAGGTCACCAGTGACCTGCCGGTAGTGCACGCCCAGGTGCAGCCCGGTCGGGGCGACCTGGCCGGCGTGGTTGGTGACCGCGAGCCGAGCCCCGACGAGCGGCCCGGACAGGCCCCGGAACCGGTAGGTGCCCTCGGCGAAGTCGGCGTCGAACCGTGCCGGCACGCCGGTCAGGTCGGCCATCGCGGTCCAGTCCCGGCCACCGGACGGCAGCCGGACCACCGCCGCCAGGCTGGCCAGCGGATCGGACTGGGTGCCGTCGAGGTGTCGGGCCGGCAGGTCCAGGAGGAAGTCCATGGTGGTGGCCAACCCGGCCGCCGCCGCCGACAGGTAGTGGTCCTGCTGCGGGCGCAACGTCTCCACGTGTGCCGGGCTGGCGAACACCTCCACCTTCTGGATCCGGCTGGTCGATTCGTAGCGCAGTCGGGGCCGGTCCCCGAGGTCGTAGGAGAGGTTGATCCGGTCGGGCAACTCGGTGACGGTGGCGAACAGGGTCGGCCCGGCGGCCGTGTTGGTGTACGCGGCGAACACCCGGTGGATCACCGAGCTGGTCTGGTACGCGACCGTACGTGCGGCGGTGTCCACGTCCAGCGACGCGGTGGCCGGCAGGTTGGACAGCTCCAACCGGGCCTTGTGCAGCCCATCCAGGTCACCTGCGGCGACGAAGGGCTGCCCGCCCGGATCGAACGTGGTGGTCAGCCGGGGATGCCCGTCGTAGTAGGCGTCGACCTGCCGCATTCCGGTCACCCGGGCGGAGACGCCCAGCGCGGGGCCGGCGGTGACCAGCGTCGCGTGGTCGCCGTCGTACGGCGCGAACGCGCCGAGGTTGCGCGAGATGGCCACGGTG
Source organism: Micromonospora sp. SL1-18 (assembly GCF_047921505.1). NCBI lineage: Bacteria > Bacillati > Actinomycetota > Actinomycetes > Micromonosporales > Micromonosporaceae > Micromonospora > Micromonospora sp. SL1-18. Next base: position 4,157 of record NZ_JBLROA010000057.1, read on the forward strand.
CCGGAGCCGAGCGGCTGGGTGCCGTTGAACGTCACGTGGCTGGCGTCGGTGTCGGCCTTCAGGGTCACTCCGGTGGGCAGCCGGCGCAGTGAGCCGCGACCGACCAGCCCGCCGGGCTTGTCGTACACCGCGACGTCCAGGGCGGCGAGCTGACTGGTCGCGGTGTAGTCGAGATCGACCCCGGCCTTGGTGTTCGCCAATGTCGCCTGGAACGAGGTGGGAATCGCCGTGGCGGTGGCCTGGACCGCGTTGACCAGGCCCGCGGGCTGGTAGCCGAAGTCGGCGAAGAGCACCCGGTCGATGCTGGCCGACGCCTGGTAGTCGAGGGTGGCCTTCCCGCCCGGCGGCCGGGTCAGCGCGACGGACACGCTGGTGGGCAGGTCGTCGACGACGAGTTGGGTGAACTCGTCGACGCCGTCGCGGTTGCTGAGCACCTGGACATCCAGGTGGGTGGCCTTGTCGCTGGTCGAGTCCACGAACACGTGCTGGTCGGTGGTGTCGCTGCCTGGATCGATCTTGGCCCGTGCCGAGAAGATCGACGGTACGGGGGAGAACCGGGCACTCGCCACCGTCGGCTGGTACGGGTCACCCGCGCTGTCGTCGGTCACCGAGGCCAGCCCGGCGGTCACCGCGAGCGCGTCGCCGGCACCGCCCTGGAGCAGCCGGGCCTGGATGTCGTACCTGCCCCGCAGCAGGGCCACCGGGTTGAACGTGAACAGCCCCAGCGTGCCGGTCGGCAGGGTGGTGCCGCGCCGCAGCCCGTCGAAGCCGACCGAGATCCGCTGGTGGCCGGGGATGTCGTAGACGGCCCAGACGTGCGCCGGCAGCGGCTGGCCGGCCAGTTCGCTGGTGGGCAGCCGGAGCGCCAGCAGGGCGACGCCGATGTTGATCAGGTCGAGCAGGGCCTCCAGCTTGTCCCCCAGCTGCGCCTGGAGATCCGCGATCAGGTCCTCCAGCCGCAGCCGTTCGAGCAGCAGTTCGGGATGGAGGATGATCTCGAGCGGGTCCTTGAGCAGCTCGAGGACGACGGCGAGGCGGTTCTGGGCCGCGGTGAGTGCGGACTGCACCTCGAGGAGTTGGCGTACCGCGGCGACCACGTCGCCGGGCAGCGCCACCGGTAGCAGGTCGGCCAGCACGTCCGGGGTGCCGTCACCGGTCACGTCCACGATCGCGGGTACGGCGAGCGGCACGGTGAGTGAGCAGGAGACCGTCTTGGTGGCCGATTCCGAGCAGATCCGGTACGTGATGCGCGGAATGCCGTCGGGCAACTGCTCGAGCAGCGCCAGCGGGTCGACCGGCAGTGGCGGCGGGATGTTTCCGCTGGCGAGGGCCGCGATCAGCGCTTCCAGGGTGACCGGCTGCGCCGGATCGACGAACTGGGCCGAGGAGACCTGGGGCTGGAGTTGGCGGGCGTCCAGGTTCGGGGTGCGGTCCGGGTGGAGCCGGCCGGCCCGGTCGAGCGTGGTTATGGCGTCCGCCGCAGTGGCGTCGACCAGTTCCTGGGCGGGATGCAGCGGCAGGGTGAGCGGCGCGGGCCTGACCGGCGGGTCCGGCACGACCGAGGCCCGGTCGATGGCGACCGTGCCGGCGGCCGGATCGACCGCGGGTAGCGGGGCGATCGGCGTCAGCGCGGCGGACGGTCCCCGGTCGACCCGCACCGAGCCGGGTGCCGGGTCGACGGGCGGTACCTCGGCGAGCCGCGGCATGATCGCCGTACGCGACGGCTGTGCGGTCGTGGACGGCGTCGCCCCGTCCGGTGTTGTCGGATCGGGTCTCGCGGTTGTCGTGCCGGGACTCGGCGCGCCCGGAACGGGTGCGGCCCGGACCGGATCTGGTACGGCGAGCTGGCCGGCCAACAGGACGGCGCTAACGGCGGCGGTCAGGAATGTACGGCTGGACCGTGCGCGGCTGCGCATGAAGACGCCTCCCCCGAGTGGCGATGGATGAGCCGCGAGCCTTTCCGTGCCGCCGATTGATGTCCACTGATAAATCGGATATTTGACACCCCTCGTCACGCCGAGTGAGGAGCGCGCCGCCGCTCACAGCCGCAGCGCCTCCGGGGCGTGCAGGCGGAGCATGGTCACCCCGACGTCGCGAGGCAGGCGGCGCCGGGTGGCGATCGACACCGCCACCATCACCGTGAACGCCAGCGGCACGGTCCACGCGGCCGGCTGGGTGGTCAGCGTGGCCGGCCAGCCGGTCAGCGGCGGGCCCAGCACCGTGAGCAGCACCGCGCCGACCGCGGCACCGCCGCCGACCAGCACCCCGGCGGCGGCGCCCAGGTCGGTCAGCCCACGCCACCAGATGCCCAGCACCAGCAGCGGGCAGAAGCTCGACGCGGCCACCGCGAAGGCCAGCCCGACCACCTCCGAGACGTCCAGCCCGGACACGTTGAGCGCGAGCGCCGCCGGCACCCCGCCGGCGATCACCGTGGCCAGTTGGAAGCCGCGTACCGAGCCGCGGCCCAGCACGTCCGTGGAGATCACTCCGGCCACGCTGGTGAGCAGCCCGGACGAGGTGGAGAGGAACGCGGCGAACGCCCCGGCGGCGACCAGCGCGGCGAGCAGCCGTGCGGCCGGGCCACCGCCGAGGGCCGCCTCGGGCAGCAACACCACCACGGCGTCGGTATGGCCGGTGACCAGCAGTTGTGGGGTGTAGATCCGGCCCAGCACACCGTAGATGGTGGGCAGCAGGTAGAAGAGGCCGACCAGGGCGAGCACCACCAGCGTGGTGCGGCGGGCGGCGGCGCCGTCCGGGTTGGTGTAGAAGCGCACCAGCACGTGCGGCAGGCCCATGGTGCCGAGGAAGGTGGCCAGGATCAGCGAGTACGTGCCGAACAGCCCCCGGTCGTCCTCTCCGGCCGTGGCCGGCAGCAGCCAGTCCGTCGCGTCGATGGCCGTGCCGGAGACCTCAGGCACCGGATCGCCCGCCGCGAAGTCGAGGCGGTCGCCGGGGCGTACCTGCCGGATGTCGCCGTCGGGAAAGGTGAGGGTCGCGCGGTACTCGACCACGACGGTGGTCGCGGCCCGGAACGCCGGCCCGTCGGGCGGGGTCACCGCCGGGCGGGCGTCGGCCTGCCACTGCAACGCCAGGAAGATCGCGGGTACGGCCAGCGCGGTCAGCTTCAACCAGTACTGGAACGCCTGGACGAAGGTGATGGCCCGCATCCCGCCCAGCGCCACGTTCGCGGTCACCACCACGGCCACCAGCAGCGCCCCCACCGGGTACGGCGAGCCGGCCACCGTCGACAGGGTCAGTCCCGCCCCCTGCAGCTGCGGCACCAGGTAGAGCCACCCGATGAAGATCACGAAGACGGTGGCCAGTTTTCGCAGCCGCCGCGATCCGAGGCGTACCTCGCAGAAGTCCGGCAGGGTGAAGGCCCCGGAGCGGCGCAGCGGGGCGGCCACGAAGAGCAGCAGCGCCAGGTAGCCGGCGGCGAAGCCGACCGGGTACCAGAGCACGTCCACGCCGTACTTGAGGATCAGCCCGGCCACGCCCAGGAAGCTCGCCGCCGACAGGTACTCCCCGCCGATCGCGGCGGCGTTCCAGGTGGGGCTGACCGCCCGGGAGGCGACCAGGAAGTCGGAGGTGGTTCGGGCCAGGCGTAGCCCGTAGAAGCCGATCCCGACGGTGACCAGGGTGACCGCCACGATCGCCGGAACGACGTACGGGTTGCCCACCTCAGCGCTCCGGCCGCTGGACCAGGTCGGTGAAGTCCTGCTCGTTCCGTTCCGCCAGCCGCACGTACGCCCAGCCGACCCCGATCAGGAACGGGAAGGCGGCCACCCCGAGCAGCAGCCAGGGCAGGTTGACCCCGAACACGGTGACCCGCCCGACCGACGGGGCGATCGCGAAGAGCCAGGGCAGGCCGCCCAGCCCGATCAGCACCAGCAGGCTCAGCCGCAGCGCCAGCGCGAGCTGGGCCCGGACCAGCCCTCGGACCAGCGCGTCGCCGACCCGGGTCTGCTGGGCCAGCTCGGACCGGGTGCGGTCCGCGCGGCTGCCCGAGCGGGACACCTGGGCCAGCACGATCCGGGTACGCCGAGGCGGCTCCGCCGCGCGCGGGGTCGGCACCGGAGCCGCCTCGGTCGGCCGCCCCGGAACCCCCTGCTCCCCCGCTCCGGTCATCCCCGGCAGTCTCGCCCGATCACCGCAAATGTCAAGGGTGTGGATACGGGCACCCGGTGGCGTCCGCCTCGGCCGGATCCGGACCGAGCACCGCGCGGGCCTGCGCCCGTCCCACGTTCGCCGCCCGCCAGCCGTCCTCGGTGAGGCGCGCGGCGATCTCCCGCAGTGCGCAGGAGCGCATCGGCTCCGGCAGCCGGTCCAGCGCCGGTACGGCGTCCGCCGACAGTTGGGACAGGTATGCCACGTCCAGCCGGTCGACCCGCTGCCAGCGGTCGACGTTCCGATCGACGATCAGCCGGTCCGGATTGACCACGGCGAGACCGAGCAGGGCGACCACCCCCGCGCCCAGCACCAGCCGGGGCAGCCAGGCGCCCCGCAGCCGGATCGTGGCCACCCCGACCAGCACGAAGAGCAGCCCCAGCCAGAGCTCGACGGTCGCCACCACCAGGCGCAGTCGGGTCGCCCCGTACGCGTCGGTGTAGACCCGCATCCGGTAGAGCGCCGACGCCACGACCACCAGGCTCAGCACGGTCAGCCCGCCGATCAGCAGCCGGATGAGCGCCCGGTCCGCGCGGGTGCGCCGGGGCGCCCAGCGCATCGCCCCGGCGATCACCAGCAGGGTGAGCGTGGAGACCGCGAGCAGCTGCCAGAAGCCCCCGCGGGCGTACTCGGCGTAGGTCAGTCCGGCCGTACCCAGCACGTGGTTCGAGCCGCCGAAGAGCACGGTCAGCTGCACCAGCACGAACGCGGCGAAGAGCGCGTCGAGCAGGGCCAGCGGCAGCACCCACTCCAGCCGGCGGACCACTCGGGCCGGCCCTACCCGCAGCTCCAGGTCGGGCGGCGCCGCGAGCAGGTACGCCCCACCGAACAGCACCGCACCGACCAGCAGCAGGCGGAAGACCCAGCCGAACTCGTCCCCGGTGGAGATGTCGGGCAGCGCGTCGGCCACCAGGCCGGCGAAGACCGCGTCGGCCGAGGAGAAGAGCAGCCCGAACAGGAGCAGCAGCACGGCGGTGACCCCGAGGCTGGCGAGAGTCCGCCCCACGCTCGGCCCGCCCGGCCGGGGCCGGGGCAGCCCCCGGGCCGCCCAGGGCAGCGCCCGCACGGCGGCGATCGGCGGCAGCACCCCGGCCACCAGCAGGCCCAGTGGCGTACGGCCGCCCGCCACGGCGAGCGAGGCGGTGCCGATCGCGGCGAGCAGGCAGAGCACGAAGAGCCAGCCGGCGGCACGTACCGTGCCGACCCCGACCAGGGCGACGGTCGCGGCCGCCCAGGCCAGCCGGGCCGCCCGGCCCGACGCCCCCGTGGCGCCGGGACGGGCGGCCGCGCCGGCCCCCGCGGTGGTGCTGCTCTCCTCGGGTACGCCTGCCTGCGGCGACATGGCCGGAGCCGGTGCGGGCTGCGCTGGTCGGGGCCGGATGACGGCGGCCGTGCCGAGGGCGGCGGCCCCGGCGACGGCAGCGACCAGCCAGCCCAGCCCGGGCCGGTCCAGCGGCACCACCGAGGCGGTCACCCCGGCGGCCACCGCCACCGCGCCGAGCACCACCGGCCGGGCCGCTCCGGTGGCTCCCGGCCAGCGCCGCTCCCACGCGGACGGCTGCGGCGCCGGGCGGGCCGCCGCAGGCTGCGCGGCGAGCGGCGGGTACGGGCCGGCCGGGCGGGCCAGCGCCAGCCGGGGATCGACGGGCGGTCGCGGGGGAGGTGCGGTGGTCATGCGGCCTCTTCTCGGACGGGTTCGGTACGCGGAAGGGTGACCTCGATCCGGCAGCCGGGGCGGATGCCTGGCGCGGCGGCGGGCGGGTCGGCGACGCGGATGGTGCCGCCGTGTAGTTCGACCACCCAGCGGGCGATGGCCAGGCCCAGCCCGGTGCCGCCGCCGGCAGTCCGCTCGCCGCGGGTGAACCGTTCGAACACGCGGGACCGCTCGGCCGGCGGGATGCCCTCGCCCTCGTCGCTGACCTCGACGTGCAACTGGCCGGTCCGCTCCTCGGCGGCGACGAGGACGGTCCCACCCGACGGGCTGTGCCGGGCGGCGTTGTCGAGCAGGTTGGCGAAGACCTGGTGCAGCCGCAACGGGTCGGCGTGCACGGTCAGCGGGGCGGCCAACGGCCGGAGCCGGAAGTGGACGTCCCGACCGGTGCCGGCGGCGGTGGCGGCGGCGTGGTCCACCGCCTCGTCGAGGAAGTCCGCGACGTCGATCCGGGCCCGGCGTAGCGGCACCACCCCCGCGTCCAGCCGGGACAGGTCGAGCAGGTCGGCGACGAGGTGCCCGAGCCGCTCGGTCTGGGCGAGCGCGGCCCGCAGCGCCGCCGGCTCCGGAGCGGCCACCCCGTCGACCAGGTTCTCCAGCACGCCTTGAAGGGCGCTGATCGGCGTACGCAACTCGTGCGAGACGTTCGCGATCAGCTCGCGGCGGCGCTGGTCGGCGGCGGCGAGGTCGCCGGCCATCTTGTTGAACGCGTGAGCCAGCTCGCCCACCTCGTCCCGGGAGGTGGCCCGGACCCGCCGGGTGTAGTCGCCCCGGGCCATCGCCCCGGCGGCGGCGGTCATCTCCCTCAACGGCGAGGTCATGCCGTGCGCCAGCACCTGCGCGGTCAGCAGGGCGATGGCGATCGCGGTGATCGAGGTGCCCGGCGGCAGCCAGCCGATGCCCCACCAGAAGTAGCCGACGGCGACCGCCCAGGAGGCGACCAGCAGGACGCCGAGTTTCATCTTGATCGAGCGGACCGGGTCCAGCGGGCGGGGCAGCACCCGGTTCAGCCAGTGCACCAACCGGGCGGTCACGCCGGCACCTCCAGCGCGTACCCGACGCCGTGCACCGTCCGGATCAGGTCCGCGCCGAGCTTGCGGCGGAGCGCCTTGATGTGGCTGTCGACCGTACGGGTGCCGGAGCCGTCGGCCCAGCCCCAGACGTCGGCGAGGAGCCGTTCCCGGGGCAGCACCGTACGCGGCCGGCCGGCCAGGTGCACCAGCAGGTCGAACTCGGTGGGGGTCAGGTGCACCTCTGCGCCGCCCTTGACCACCCGCCGCTCGTCCGGGCTGATCTCGATGTCGCCCAGCTGCAGGGTGGCGGGCGCGGTGGTCGCCGCGCGTTCCACCCGGCGCAGCAGGACGTGTACCCGGGCTGCCAGCTCGCGCATGGAGAACGGCTTGGTCAGGTAGTCGTCGGCGCCGACGGCCAGCCCGACCAGCAGGTCCGTCTCGTCGTCCCGGGCGGTGAGCATCAGCACCGGCACCGGGCGGTCGGCCTGGATCCGTCGGCACACCTCCAGCCCGTCGAAGCCGGGCAGCATCACGTCGAGGACGACGAGATCGTGCTGTCCGGCCCGGAACCGGTCGACGGCGCTCGGACCGTCCCCCGCGATGTCCACGGTGAAGCCCTCCGCCCGCAGGCGGGCGGCGACCGACTCGGCGATGGTCCGTTCGTCCTCGACCACCAGTACCCGGCGTTCCCTCATGGCGTTCGACTGTAGGGATCAGCCGTGGAGATCAGTGGCTCGCCTTGTGAACAACCTGTGGAGAACGCCTCACTCCTGTGGATAACCCGGTGGATGAGTGGGGCTTCGTTGTGGATGACGGAGCCGGGGGCTCAGCGGTTCCAGTCCTGTTTCGCCGCCCGCACCAGCTTGTCCTTCAGCTCCCGGGTGTGCCGGCGGCTGACCGGCAGCTCCGTACCGTCGACCACCACCACATAGCCGGAGTTGACCAGACGCAGCTCGGCGATCAGCCGCAACTGCACCAGGTACGACCGGTGGATCCGCACGAATCCCGCGTCCGCCCACCGCTCCGCGAGGGTGGCCAGCGAGACCCGGACCAGGTGTGACGCGTCCGCGGTGTGCAGCCGGGCGTAGTCGCCCTGCGCCTCCACCCAGCGCACCGCCGAGCGGGGCAGCATCCGGGTCGTGCCGGCCAGCTCGATGGGGATGGTCGGATCCTCCTCCGCGCGGGCCAGCGCCGCCGGGTGCGAGGGCACCACCCGGGAGCCGATCACCCGGCGCAACGACTCGGCCAGCCGCTCGGCGCGTACCGGCTTGCGCACGTAGTCGGTCGCGCCCAGGTCGAAGGCGTCCGCCGCGCCGTCGTCGTACGCGGTGACGAAGACGATCGCCGGCGGCCGGGCGAACCGCCGCAGCACCCGGGCCAGCTCCATCCCGTCCAGCCCGGGCATCCGGATGTCCAGGAAGACCACGTCCACGTCGCCGTCGCGGAGCACCCGCAGCGCCTCGGTCGCGTCGCCCGCCGTGTGCAGCCGGGCCACCCGAGGATCGGCTCGCAGGTGGTACGCCAGTTCGTCCAGCGCCGGCGGCTCGTCGTCCACGGCCAGCACGCGGAGGAAACCGGACGGGTTGACGCTGCCGGCTCGTTCGCTGCGCTCGCTCACGAACCCGCCCGCACGCCCGGGTGGAACTTCGGCACCCGCATGCTCACCTTCGTACCTGAGCCCAGGCCGGTCTCGACGACCAGGCCGAACTTGTCCCCGAAGACCGACCGGAGCCGCTCGTCGACGTTCGAGAGGCCGACGTGCTGGCCCGGGTCGTCGATCGGGTCGCTGCCGGCCAGCTCGGCGATGCCGGCGGCCAGCGTCGTCGGATCCATCCCCACTCCGTCGTCCTCCACCGTGATGTGGCACTCCGCGCCCGCGTCCCGGGCCTCGATGCTCACCATGCCGGTGCCCGGCTTGCGGGACAACCCGTGCCGGACCGCGTTCTCCACCAGCGGCTGGAGGCAGAGGAACGGCAGGGTCACCGGCAGCACCTCCGGGGCGATCTGCAAGCGCACCTGGAGCCGCTCGCCGAACCGGGCCCGCTCGATGATCAGGTACCGGTCGATCGAGCGCAGCTCCTCGGCGAGCGTGGTGAACTCGCCGTGCGCCCGGAACGAGTAGCGGGTGAACTCGGCGAACTCCAGGATCAGCTCCCGGGCCCGCTCCGGGTCGGTTCGGACGAACGAGCCGATCGCGGTCAGCGCGTTGTAGATGAAGTGCGGGCTGATCTGGGCGCGCAGGGCGCGTACCTCGGCCCGGGCCAGGCGCTCCCGGGACGATCTCAGCTCGGCCAGGGCGAGCTGGTCGCCGGCCCAGTGCGCGGTCTCCAGGGTCGCCTGGACCAGCCCCGGCGCCGGCTGCTCGTCGGCGACCGCCACCAGCGCCCCGACCACCCGGCCGTCCGCGCTCAGCGGTGCCACCACCGCGCCCCGGACCGGGCAGTCCACCAGGTCGCAGCGCAGCTCCGACTCCCGCAGCACCGTCGACCGCCCGGCGGATGCCGCCCGCCGGGCCGCCGCGAGCAGTTGCTCACCGTGGTGCGCGCCGCGCCCGTCGAGGGCGAGCAGGGTCTCCCGGTCGGTCAGGGCCAGCCCGGCCGCGCCGACCAGGGCCCGCAGATGGCGTACGACCTTCGCCGCGCCCACCGGGTCCAGCCCGGCCCGCAGCGGCTCGGCGGCCAGCCCGGCGGTGTGCAGCACCTCGTACGTGGCGCGCTGGGTTGCCGTGGCGATACCCCGCCGAGCGCGCAGCCGCAACACCGCCCAGAGCGCCGCGGCGAGCGCGGTGACCAGCGAGACGACCCCGAAGAAAGCGGACAGGTTGCCACCCACGCATGCGATCCTGGCTGGTGGCGACCCGGAGCGCTAGTACGCGCCCTTTCGGGCCAGCACCACCCCGACGGTCCGCCACAGGATGCTCAGGTCGTACGCGAGCGACCAGTTGTCGACGTAGTAGAGGTCGAGCCGGACCGCCTCGTCCCAGGAGAGGTCGGAGCGGCCGGAGACCTGCCAGAGCCCGGTGATGCCCGGCCGGACCAGCAGGCGGCGGCGGACGTCGCCGAGGAAGTCTCCGTCGTCGGCGGGCAGCGGACGCGGCCCGACCAGCGACATCTCACCCCAGAGCACGTTGATCAGCTGGGGCAGCTCGTCCAGCGAGGAGGCGCGCAGGAAGCGGCCCACCGGGAAGACCCGCGGGTCCTCCTTGATCTTGAACAGCATGCCGTCGGTCTCGTTCTGGTCGACCAGGCCGGCCAGCCGCTCCTCGGCGTCGACGTACATGGTGCGGAACTTCCAGACCCGGAAGGTCCGCCCCTCGTGCCCGACCCGGGGCTGCCGGAAGAAGACGGGCCCGGTGTCGGAGATCCGGATGGCGACCGCGATCGCGACGAAGAGCGGGAACAGCAGCGCCAGGCCCAGCCCGGCGACCACCCGGTCCATCAGGTTCTTGATCAGCAGCGCCGGGCCCGACAGGGTCGGCTCCTCGACGTGCAGCAGCGGCAGGCCCTCGATCGGGCGGATGTGCACCCGGGGACCGGCGATGTCGGTGAGCTGGGGCGCGACCACCAGGTCGACGCCGGAGCCCTCCAACTGCCAGGCCAGCCGGCGCAGCTCGCCCGGCTCGGCGCTGGCCGAGCCACACACCGCGATGGTGTCGCCGCCGACCTCCCGGACCAGGGCGAGCACGTCCCGGCCGGCGTAGACCGGCACCGGCGTCTCGATGCCGCGCGCGGCCGCGTACCCGTCGGTGAGGTGGATGGCGACCGGCACCAGGCCGGCGCCGGGATTACGGGTGACCGCGGTGTAGACCTCCAGGCACTCCGGCAGGGTGCCGACCAGCACCATCCGGTGCCCGGCGTGACCGGCCCGACGCCGGACGGTGTGCAGCAGGACGCGGGCGATCATGCGCCCGAGCAGGATCAGCACCATCGCCCCGAGCAGGGCGAAGCCGACCGTCCAACGGGAGAGTGAGTAGGTCTTCGTCGCGAAGGCGATGAAGGAGACGGTGGCGGCGACCGCCACGCCGGCTCGGATCACCCGCTTGAACTCGTCCGGCCCGAGGCCGAGATAGCGGCGGTCGTACGCCCGGTTGCCCCACAGGATGATCAACCAGCCGAGCGGCAGCAGCACGAACGCGACCGTGTGGAACCACGACGCGGGGGTGTGCTTGAAGCCCGAGGCCGCCTGCTCGAAGATCTGGATGGCGAGGAAGCTGGCCAGGGCCGCCGCGCCGAAGTCGATCAGCAGCAGGAAAGCGATGTAGGGCCGGTGCCAGCGGGACACCCGGCGGCGGGCACGGGCCCAAGCCGACCGGGGTACGCCGTTGTGTGACGGCGGAGTCGGCGGCTGGATCTCGAAGCTGTCGACGTGCCGCACGCTCTTGCTCCGGCCTGTGTTGGTTACCGGGCGCTGGAGGCTTGTCGTCACCTCAACCCATGTCCTCCCGCATGACCCATTCCCTCACTCGCCGTGAGAACACGAGTCGCCCACCGTCCCAGTCTCCCACGCGGGCCCGGTCGGGACGGGCTGCCGGGAAGGAAGCCGTCCGTTGGCCTCGCGGGGATCTGGCCGGCTCCGTATCGGTTGTGAAGCCGGGGACCGGGCCACTATACCGATGGATTGCGGCCCGGGAAGAGGCGCGAGTGGGAGCTTCGGCGATCGCGGGTCGATTCCACTCCGTAATCGCCGAGGTGTGATTACTCACCGTACGAGCCGGGACAGCCGTCGGTCAGCGAGCGGCCGACCGCCCGTCTGACAGGTGGGGCAGTACTGGAGGCTGGAGTCGGCGAAGGAAACCTCCCGCACCGTGTCGCCACAGACCGCACACGGCAGCCCGGTCCGGGCGTGCACCTTGAGCCCGGAGCGCTTCTCACCCTTCAGCTCGGCCGCCCGCTGCCCCGTCGACCGGCGGACCGCGTCGCCGAGCACCGCTCGGGTCGCCCCGTGCAGCGCGGCGAGCTGGTCGTCGGTGAGCCGGTCGGTGATCGCGAACGGGGACAGCTTCGCCGCGTGCAGGATCTCGTCCGAGTACGCGTTGCCGACCCCGGCCAACACCGCCTGGTCGGTCAGCACCCCCTTGACCTGCCCCCGCCGGCTGCGCATCCGCTCGGCGAAGGTGGCCAGGTCGGCGGCCAGCGCGTCCGGGCCGAGCTTCTGCACCCCGGGCACCTGCACCGGGTCGGTCACCAGGTACGCGGCCAGCTTCTTCTGCGTGCCGGCCTCGGTCAGGTCGAAGCCGGAGCCGTCGTCGAGGCGTACCCGCAGGGCGATCGGGCCCTTGCCGGGGCGCAGCGGGGCGGTCGACGGGAACGCCTCGCGGTAGTGCAGCCAGCCCGCCCGGGCCAGGTGGACCACCAGGTGCAGCCCGCCGTCGAACCGGACGTCCAGGAACTTTCCGTACCGGCCGGCACCAACCACCGCACGGCCCGACACCGCGCTCGGCGGCGGGTCGTACGTCTTCAGGGCGCTGATCGCGGCGACCTCGACGCGCTCGACGCATCGGCCCACCGCCCGCTCGCGCAGGTAGCCGGCGAGCGCTTCCACCTCCGGTAGTTCGGGCACCTCACAACGGTAGCCTTCCTTCCCGTGAGAATCGTGGTGGCGCACAACCGGTACCGGGAAGCTCAGCCCTCCGGCGAGAACACGATCGTCGACGCGGAGATCGCCCAGCTCACCGCGGCCGGGGTGGAGGTGCTGCCGTTCATCCGCAGCTCCGACGAGATCCCGTCGATGTCCAAGCCGGCCAAGGCGCTGCTGCCGATCTCACCGATCTGGGCACCGAAGGCCCAGCACGACCTGGACCGCCTGCTGGTCGAGCACCGCCCCGACGTGCTGCACCTGCACAACCCGTACCCCCTGCTGTCGCCCTGGGTGGTGCGGACCGCGCACAAGCGCGGGGTGCCGGTGGTGCAGACGGTGCACAACTACCGGCAGGTCTGCTCGTCCGGCCTCTACTTCCGCGACGGGGTGATCTGCCAGGACTGCCGGGGCCGGGCGCTGGGCGTGCCCGCGATCGTGCATCGTTGCTACCGGGGCTCCCGGGCGCAGAGCGCGCTGATGGCGACCACGCTCGCCGTGCACCGGCCGACCTGGCGGTCGGTGGACCGGTTCATCGCGCTCACCACCGCGGTCGCCGACCACCTGCGCGACTACGGCATCCCGGACGAGCGGATCGTGGTCAAGCCCAACGCCATTCCCGACCCGGGTACGCCGACACCGCCCGGCGACGGCTTCCTCTTCCTCGGCCGGCTCACCCCCGAGAAGGGGCTGGACCTGCTGCTGGACGCGTGGCGGCGGCACCCGGACGGCGCGCTCGGCCCGCTGCGGATCGCCGGTGACGGGGAGCTGCGCCCGCTGGTCGAGGCGGCCGCCGCCGAGCGTGCCGACCTCACCTTCCTCGGCCCGCTCGACCGCGCCGGGGTACGCGCCGCACTGACGGACAGCGCCGTGGTGCTGGCGACCTCCACCTGGCACGACGTGCTGCCGACCGTGATCATCGAGGCGCTGGCCAGCGGCCGGCCGGTGCTCGGCACCGCGCTCGGCGGCATCCCGTACCTGGTCGGCGCGGACACTCCCCGCGAGCCCGCCGGCACCGGCCCGGCCGAGATGGCCTCGGCACCCGCCGGGTCCGCGGGTCCGGCGATGCCGGCCGGTATCGAGCTGGGCGAGGCAGGCTGGGTCGTCGCCCCGGAGCCGGCCGCACTGGCGGCCGCCCTGCCAGTGGCCCGGGCCGGTGCGGCGCGGTTCGCCCCGGCCGCCCGGGCCCGCTACAAGCGCACCTTCCACCCGGACGTGGTCACCAAGCGCCTCATCGACATCTACACCGACGTCGCCGCCAACGCCCACCGCTGATCCCGCCGGCGACCTCGCACTCCCACGCTCCCGGCCCGGGGTCAGCGGAGGGAGGCGCGGGCGGAGAAGGCGATGCTGGCGAGCAGGAAGCCGCCGTTGACGATCGTGAAGGCGACGATCACCCAGACGGTCAACGCCGGGGCGAGGGTCAGCACCAGGCCGGCCAGGAAGATCACCGCGCCGTAGTCGCGGACCAGCTTCACCAGGCGTACGGGCAGCGAGGACGAGGTGACCATGCTGGCCGCGTTCGGGCCGGCCTGCATCACCGAGGTGACCAGGTTGACCATCCAGGTGCCGGCGAAGACCGCGACCAGCCAGGTCGGCGTCGACGGGCGCTGCGCCACGGCGGTCGCCCCGAGGGCGGTGACCAGGGCGATCTGGGCGGCCACGTCGCAGAGCACGTCGACCCGGGCGCCCGCCGCGCTGCTCTGCCCGGTCACCCGGGCGAGTTGCCCGTCCGCGCAGTCCAGCGCGTACGCGACCTGCCAGCCGACCAGCGCGACCAGCCCGACCGCCCAGGCCGGGACGTCCCCGGCGGCCACCGGGCCGGCGAGCGCGACCACGGTGACCGAGGCGGCCAGGCCGAGCACCAGGTTGGTGATGGTCAGCGCGGTGGGGCGCAGCCCGAGCCGCTGGGCGACCAGCGCGAAGGCCGCGCCGATCCACTGGCTGATCGACTCGCTGAACAGGCCGCCGCCCCGGTTGATCCGGTGGAAGTCGGTGACGGTGGGGCGGGACGGCTCAGCCAACATGGTCGTGGAGGGCATCGGCGTAGTCTGCCAGCCGCTCCCGCGTCTCGGTAGGCGACATCGCGAGGTGTTCGAGGATCGTGTAGCGGTCCGGCCGGGTGGCCGGCGCGAACTGCACCGCCTCGACGAACTGCTCGTCGGTCAGCCCCACGTCGGCGGGGAGGCGGGGCAGACCGTGCCGCGCCAGGCACGCCGACATCTCGGTGAAACGCCGCTGGTCGCCGCGGAGGAAGGTGCAGAAGAGCGCCCCGAGTCCGGCCAGCTCGCCGTGCGAGGCGGTGCCCGGGTAGAGCGCGTCGATGGCGTGCATGATCTCGTGGCAACCGCCGCTGCTCGGGCGGCTGGTGCCCTCGATCGCCATTGCCAGGCCGCTGGAGATCAGCGCCTCGGCCAGCACCGTGACGAAAGCGTCGTCACCCATGTCGCCCGGGTGGTTGAGCACCGCTTCCGCACCCGCCCGGGAGAGCGAGGCGGCCAGCCCGTCGAAGGGCTCACCGCGTACCTCGCGGGCCAGTTCCCAGTCGGCCAGCGCGCTGATGTTGCTCACCACGTCGCCGATTCCGGCGCGATTGCGCCGCTCCGGGCCGGCCTCCACGAAGTCCACGTCCACGATCACCGCGATCGGGATGTGCACCCCGTAGGAGCCCTTGATCCCGTCGGTGATCAGGCTGGCCACCGGGGAGGCGATGCCGTCGTTGGCGAGGCTCGTCGCCACCGAGACCATCGGCAGGCCTCGGCGGGTCGCCGCATACTTCGCCACGTCGATGGTCTTGCCGCCGCCGATGCCGACCACCGCGTCGTACGACCGGGCCCGGAGCTTGGCGCCGAGGTCGTCGGCGGCGTCCAGCGTGCCCCCGCAGACGGTGAACACATCAGCCGACCGCAGCGACGGGCGGACCAGGTCAACGACCTTCTCCCCCTGGCCCGGCCCGACCACCACCGCGACGTCACCGCCGGTGGAGATCCGTCCGTCCGCGAGGATCGTTCCGAGGTCCGCCACCGCGCCCCGCCGCACGTCGATATGCAGCGGGGTCAGCACGCTACGGGCTAGTAGCGGCATGCGATCTCCCGCGCCCGGGCCAGGTCGGCGTGGTTGTCGACCTCGACCCAGGAGACGTCGCCGATCGGTGCCGCCCGTACCTCGCCGCCCCGGTCGGCGAACTCCTGGTAGCCGTCCTCGTAGTAGAGGTTCGGGTCACGCCGCCAGGTCGTCTCCAGCGCGTCGGCCAGCGCGTCGGCCACCTGCGGCTCGATCAGCGTGGCGCCGATGTACTCCCCGTACGCCTCGCCCGGGTCCATCAGCTTGGTGATCCGGGTGAGCTGGCCGGCCGCGTCGAAGGTGGTCTTCATCTCCTCCTCGGCCAGTGGCTTGAGGGTGTCGACGGCCAGCAGGATGCCCGGACCGCGCTCGGCCAGCAGGGTCTTCTCCACGCTCACCGGGTGCACGGTGTCGCCGTTGACCAGCAGCACGCCCCGGGAGAAGTGCTCCCGGGCCAGCCAGAGCGAGTACGCGTTGTTCCACTCCTCGGCCCTGTCGTTGTGCACCAGGATGATCGTGACGCCGTACTTCTGCTCCAGCGCCGCCTGGCGCTGCCGGACCGTGTCCGCGGCGTAGCCGACCACGATCACGATCTCGGTCAGCCCCACCTCGGCGAGGTTGCGCAGCGCGATGTCGAGGATGGTCGTCTCCCCGTCCACCGGCACCAGGGCCTTGGGCAGGGTGTCGGTGTACGGGCGCAGCCGCCGTCCCGCACCGGCGGCGAGCACCATCCCGATCATGCCGGCATCATCCTTCGTTCGACTGGAGTCCATCGGGTGGAGGATAGCGCCGAGTGGCCGTCCGGCCGCCGCCAACCTTACGGAGCGGTCGGGCCGCTCACAGCCCGATCGAACGCAGGGCGGCGAAGGCCTCCTCGGCGATCCGCCGGATCAGCCCGTCGTTGACGTCGCGGTGTTCGTCCAGCAGCGCCACGTCCTCCGTGCCGAGCCAGCGGAACTCGGTGTGCTTGCCCGCCTCGAGCCGGGGCCGGGTGAGGTCGCCGTCCACCCGGACCAGGAAGTCGGTCTCCACCCGGGCCAGCCCGTCGTCGCCGGTGTACCGGTATTCGCCGACCTGCCCGAGCACGTGCGAGACGGTCCAGCCGGTCTCCTCGGTGACCTCACGGCGCAGCGCGTCCTCCACCCCTTCGCCCGGTTCGAGGTGGCCGCCGACGATGTCCCAGCAGTTCGGGAAGAGGCGGCGCTCGGGAGACCGGCGCTGGAAGAAGAGACGGCCGTCGTCGTCCACGATCAGCGCGCCGGCGCAGCGGAGGGGCTCGGTGGGCACCCCACGACAGTAGCGAGTTGGGACCGCTCCTGGCGATGCCCGGCCTTGTCCCGGTACGCATCGATGGTCCACCATGTCCGTAACCGAGGCCACCGTCCCACAGGGGTGATGCGTGATGCAGGTTCGGGAAGCGATGTCCAAAGAGGTGCTCGTGGTCGGCCCGGAGCACACGCTCCGCCAGGCGGCCCGGATGATGTCGGCCCGCCGGGTCGGGTCGGCGGTGGTGATCGACCCGGACTCCGAGGGGGTCGGGATAATGACGGAACGCGACGTGCTCAACGCGATCGGTGCCGGGCTCGATCCCGATGCCGAACGCACCGGATCACATCTGACCTGGGACGTCGTCTACGCCGGTCCGGACTGGACGGTGCAGGAGGCGGCGGTGGCCATGGCCCGTGGCGGCTTCCGGCACCTGGTGGTGCTCGACGGCCGGGAGGTGGCCGGGGTGATCTCGGTACGTGACCTGATGCGGGTCTGGGCGCGGGAGCACGCCACCGCCCCGGTCTGACCCGACCGGGCGAGGCGATGATCCGGCCGTCACCGGCCGGGCGAGGCGATGACCCGGCCGTCACCGGCCGGGCGACGCGATGACCCGGCCGTCACCGGCCGGGCCACCGTCGTGCGGACAGATCGACCGCATGTTGAACTTCGCGTGTATGGCGGTCGGACCGCCTGTACCAGGCCCTAGGCTCGTGCGCATGACCGCCGAGCAGCTGATCTCCTTTGCCCGTGGCGCTCCCTCGCTGGACATTGTTGATGTCGAGGGGCTCAAGGCCGCCGCCGTCCGCGCCTTCGACGCCGATCCCGCCGGGATCACGGCGTACGGCACCTCCGTCGGTTACCCGCCCCTGCGTAGGTGGATCGCGGAGAAGCACGGCGTCGAGGCCGACCAGGTGCTGATCACCAACGGATCCCTCCAGGCCGACGCCTTCCTCTTCGACCACCTGGTCCGCCGTGGCGACGCGGTGGTGGTCGAGCGCCCCACGTACGACCGGACCCTGCTCAATCTCCAGCAGATGGGCGGTGACATCCACGGGGTGACGATCCAGCCGGACGGGCTGGACACCGCCGAGCTGCGCAAGCTGCTCGAGTCGGGGGTCCGGCCGCGGCTGGCCCACGTCATCCCGAACTACCAGAACCCGGCGGGCGTGACCCTCTCCCTGGAGAAGCGCCGGGACCTGCTCGACCTGGCCGCCGAGTACGGCTTCACGATCTTCGAGGACGACCCGTACGCGGACATCCGGTTCCGGGGCGAGCCGTTGCCCTCGATGTTGTCGATGGACACCCGGGGCGTGGTGGTGCACGCCTCCAGCTTCACCAAGACGGTCTGCCCCGGGGTGCGGGTCGGCTACCTGGTCGGCCCGGCCGAGCTGATCGCCGCGATCGCGAAGAAGGCGACCAGCCTCTACATCTCGCCCGGCATGGTCTCCGAGGCGATCGTGCACCAGTTCTGCGTCTCCGGAGACATCGAGCGGTCCATCAACACCGTGCGCTCGGCCCTCGGCGAGCGGGCCGGGGTGCTCGCCGAGTCGCTGCGCCGGCACATCCCAGAGGCCCGGTTCGTCGAGCCGGACGGCGGCTACTTCCTCTGGGTGGAGCTGCCGGAGGACGTCGAGGTGGACCGGCTCGCTCCGGCCGCCGCGGAGCGCGGCGTCGCGGTGGTCAAGGGCAGCGACTTCCTGCTGGACGGTGGCCGGCACTCGCTTCGGCTGGCCTTCTCGGCGGTGACCGCGGACCGGATCGACGAGGGCGTCCGGCGGCTTGCCGAGGCGATGGCCGCCGTTCGCGGCTGATTTTCTGTCGGGTTTCCGACAATTTGGCGATGTCGGCCGGTCCAGCACTCCCGCTGGGCCGGCCGGCGGCTCACAATGCTGCGAGCGCCGTTCGCCTTCCTTCGGTGACGGGTCCGCCGACCCGGGGCCTCTGCCGCCCCCACCGGGTCCCCGGCGCGCACAGCAAAACTCCCGCCCCCAATGGGTGCCGGGTGGGCCGTGTCGCCCCTCACCCCCCTGACGCGGCCGGCCCGCCCGGCGCCACCTATCGGTTGCCGGGCGGGGTGCCCCGGTGCCGCAGGGCGACTCGCGTGTGGCGCCCGTCTCAGCCGGGCCGCTTCTCTGGCGCTCACCCGCGCTGCGGTTCGCCCCGATCGGCGTAACCTGCAAGCCGCAGCATCGTGGGGAGGGGGCGAGAGATGACCGACCGGGTGGCACGCGATCGCATCGCCGGGCAGAACGGCAGCCGGGTGCTCAGGCCACGGGCCTGGGCGGCACCGGTACGCGCCATGTCCCGCATTCTCAACGCCGACGGCTCCCCGCGTACGCCGGAGCCGACCCGGGCCGGCCGGAGCGGGGTCGTCGACTGCGGCCTCTACGTCGACGGTGAGCGCCAGCCCGGCGAGTGGCACTACGCCGACGCGCTGACGGCGGCCGGCAAACAGCGCAATGCCTTCGTCTGGCTCGGTCTGCACGAGCCGGAGCTGGACGAGATGACCGAGATCGCCGACACGTTCGGCCTGCACGAGCTGGCCGTGGAAGACGCGGTCAAGGCCGAGCAGCGCCCCAAGCTGGAGCGCTTCGGCGACGTGGCCTTCCTGGTGCTGCGTACCGCCCGCTACTGCGAGCACACCGAGCTGACCGAGACGTCCGAGGTGGTGGAGACCGGTCAGGTGATGCTCTTCATCGGGCCGAACTTCCTGATCAGCGTCCGGCACGGGGACGCCTGCCGGCTCTCGCCGGTCCGGGCCGACCTGGAGGCGAAGCGGGAGCTGCTGGGGCACGGCCCGTGGGCGGTCGCGTACGCGATCACCGACCGGGTGGTGGACCTCTACCTGGAGGTCGCCGACCGGCTGGAGGACGACCTCGACGTGCTGGAGGCCGACGTCTTCGACCGGCAGGGCAGCGGGCGGATCCCGCGGATCTACCAGATGAAGCGGGAGCTGGTCGAGTTCAAGCGGGCGGTGACGCCGCTGCAGCGCCCGCTGCTCACCCTGACCTCGCAGGTCAACCGGGAGGTGCCGCAGGAGGTCCGGAGCTACTTCCGGGACGTGCTGGACCACCTGAGCCGGACCGTCGAGCAGGTCACCTCGTACGACGACCTGCTCAACTCGATCCTGCAGGCGCGGCTGGCCCAGGTCACCGTCGACCAGAACGACGACATGCGCAAGATCGCCGCGTGGGCCGCGATCGGCGCGGTGTGGACCGCGATCGCCGGCATCTATGGCATGAACTTCCACAACATGCCCGAGCTGGACTGGACGTACGGCTATCCGGGCGTGGTGGCGGTCATGCTCGCCATCTCGCTCGGCCTCTACCGGTGGTTCCGCCGCAACGGCTGGCTGTAGCCGCCGCACTGCTCCGTACGCGCAGACGGGAGCGCCGGCCGCGGATCCGCGTGCCGGCGCCTTCCGTGTCCGGTGAGGTCAGCGGCGACCGCTGGCCTTTGCGGTCTTCCCGTTGTTCAGCGCCTTGCTGACGTCGACGGCCGGGCGGCCGGAGACGTCCCGGGCACCCTCGGCGACCGAGGGCACCTGGTCGGTCGGCTGGATCACCGGCTGGCTGCTGGACGTGGCGGTGGCGGCGCTGCCGCCCCCGGCCACCGCCGAGCTGCCGGCACCGCTCGCCTGGGTTACCTTCGCGCTCGGGTCCGGGGTCTCCACCACGATGGTGTCGACGTCCTCGCGCATCGGCTCCAGCCCGCCGGTCGGGTCGTACTCGGCCCACTCCTGCTGCTCGCGGCGGCGGCGCATGGCCATCGCGCCAGCCAGCCCGGCGACGGTGCCGGCGGCCAGCAGGCCGACCATCCGGCCCGTCGACCTGTTCTTCTGCCCCTTCCTGGCGGCCTTGAGGTTCTTGGCCTTCGTCTTGCGGTTCACCGCGGCCTGCTTCGCGGCGGCGGCCTTCCGGCCGGCCACCGTCTTGCCCGCGGCCTCGGCTTGGGCATCGCGCAAGGCCAGGACCAGCGGTGCGAGCGTCGCGGCGAGGCCGCTCGACGCCCGGTCCCGGACCATGATCGCGGTGGGCACGACGGCAACCCGGGCTGCCTGGACCCGCGGGCCGACACTGGTGCCGGCACCCCTCGCCGCGTGCGCCGCGGCCTGCCTCAGGTGACCGATGCCCTGGTTCAGCTCCGCACGTGCGAGCTGCCCCCGGGTCCTACGCCGCCCGATTCCAAACACGGTCCCACCTCCTGGGGAGTTATTCCTTCGTCATCCTCCACCTTCGGATGCCTCCGCATGGCCAGATCGGGCACATGGGAGGATCCGCATGGAACTGACCGACAAGTGAGGAGTACCCGTGGCCGAGGCTGTCTACGCCACCTTGCACACCAACGCCGGCCCGATCCGGCTGCAGCTCTTCTCCAACCACGCGCCCAAGACGGTCCGCAACTTCATCGAACTGGCCGAGGGAACCCGGGAGTACATCGACCCGCGTACCGGCCAGCCGGGCAGCGGCCCGTACTACGACGGCACCATCTCGCACCGCGTGATCAGCGGCTTCATGGTCCAGATGGGCGACCCGACCGGCACCGGTCGCGGTGGCCCGGGCTACAAGTTCGCCGACGAGTTCCACCCGGACCTGCGCTTCGACCGGCCCTACCTGCTGGCCATGGCGAACGCCGGGCCGGGCACCAACGGGTCGCAGTTCTTCGTCACGGTGTCGCCGACCCCGCACCTGAACAACCGGCACACGATCTTCGGGCAGGTGGCCGACGAGCAGTCCGCGAAGGTGGTCGACTCGATCGCGAACACCCCGACCGGCCCGAGCGACCGGCCGCTCCAGGACGTGGTCATCGAGCGCGTCGAGATCGAGCACAAGGCCGCGTGAGCGAGCGAACCATTCGGCTCAGCAGCGTGGCGCCTCGCGCCGCGGTTGAGCGGAGCGGAGCGGCGGCGTGAGCACCGTGCGGGTACCTTTGCTCGCATGACTGAGCGCTCCGGGCAGGCAAATGACGCCACCGGCGGGCCGGTGCCGACCACTCCGGTCTGCTACCGCCACCCCGGCCGGGGGACGTACGTCCGGTGCACGCGCTGTGACCGGCCGATCTGCCCTGAGTGCATGCGGGAGGCCTCGGTCGGGCACCAGTGCCCGGAGTGCGTGAGCGAGGGGCGCCGTAGCGTGCGGCCGGCGCGTACCGCCTTCGGTGGCGGTGCCGCCGGCCGCGAGGGCTACGTCACAAAGACCCTGATCGCGCTGAACGTGCTGGTCATGGTCCTCTCCATCGCCTCGGCCAAGAACGTGGGTGCGGCCGCCGGCGGCAGCGGCCTCGGTGGCCTGCTCGGCGGCCGCACGCCGCTGACGGACTGGGGGTCGGTGCTCGGCCTGGCCGTCTTCCCCGACGGAACCGTCGGCGGGGTCGCCGAGGGGCAGTGGTACCGCCTGGTCACCGCGATGTTCCTGCACTACGGCCTGGTGCACCTGTTGCTCAACATGTGGGGGCTCTGGGTGCTCGGCCGGGCGCTGGAGTCGGTGCTCGGCCCGCTGCGCTTCCTGGCGCTCTACCTGATCGCCGGGCTGGGCGGCAACGTCGCCGTCTACCTGTTCAGCCCGCCCAACCAGCCCTCGGCGGGTGCGTCGACCGCCATCTTCGGCCTCTTCGCCGCGATCTTCGTGATCATGCGCCGGCTGGGCCGGAGCACCTCGGCCATCGTGCCGATCCTGGTGATCAACCTGGTCTTCACCTTCACCGTGCCGAACATCTCCGTCGCCGGTCACCTCGGTGGCCTGTTCACCGGCGCGCTGATGGCCCTGGTCCTGGCGTACGCCCCGCGGCTGCGGCGGAACCTGGTCCAGGCGGCGGGTGGGGCGATCGTGCTGGTGGCGCTGCTCGGGCTGGTCCTGGTCCGCACCGGGATGCTGACCGGCTGAGCCGGCACACGCCGGGCCGAGGCACAGCTGTCGCCGGTCGGTGCCCCGGCGGCCGCCAGCCGGCGACAACCTGGGCGGCTGTCAGCCGGTGGCGGCCTGGGCGGCCCGCAGGGCCTCGGCGACCTCGTCCAGCGGCGCGTCGAGGTCGTACCGGCCGAACAGGTGCAACGAATTGCCCGCGTCGATCTCCAGCGTCTCGGCGCTGAGCCCCCGCCGGGTACGCCGCTCCACCCGGACGGCCTCCACGGCCGGCCAGGGCAGCCGCCGCCGGCCGGCGAAGCCCTCGCGTACGATGATCCCCTCCGCGTCGACGGCCAGCCGGACCGGCGCGACCAGGTCGCGTACGGCCCAGCCGGCCAGCGCGGCGGCGGCCAGCCCGGCGAGTACGAGCCGGACCCGATCGCCGTCGGCGAAGAGCAGGCCGAGCGCGACCAGGACCACCGCCCCGACCAGCTTGGCCACCGGCATGGCCGGCGGTACGCGCCACTGCCGGGAACGGGACTGAGGCGACTGTGGAATCACCACCCCAGGATGCCAGCCGGTCCGGCCGCCGGCGCTATCGCCGGGAGGTCGGGGGAGGGCGGCCGGGCGGCTGAGGACGTAGGATCGGAGGCAGCCCAAGTTACCGGGGAGTAGACATGAGTGACGCGGTCATCGTCGGTGCGGTACGGACCCCGGTCGGGCGGCGCAAGGGCAGCCTGGCCGGCATACATCCGGTCGACCTCTCGGCGCACGCGCTGCGCGCCCTCGCCGAGCGGACCGGGATCGACCCCGGCCTGGTCGACGACGTGGTCTGGGGCTGCGTCTCCCAGGTCGGCGAGCAGTCGTGGAACGTGGCGCGCAACGCCGTCCTCGCCGCGGGCTGGCCCGAGTCGGTCCCCGGCACCACCCTCGACCGGCAGTGCGGGTCGAGCCAGCAGGCGCTGCACTTCGCCGCCGCCACCGTCGTATCCGGCCAGGCCGACCTGGTGGTCGCCGGTGGGGTGGAGTCGATGACCCGGGTGCCGATGGGCTCCAGCGTGGCCGGCGGGATGCCGTTCAGCGTGGCGATCCTGGAGCGCTACCGGGGCGTCGAGGGCGTCGCCGAGGACAACCCGCTCCCGTTCAACCAGGGCGTCGGCGCCGAGCTGATCGCCCAGCGGTGGCGCTTCTCCCGGGCCCAGCTCGACGAGTTCGCGCTGGCCAGCCACGAGAAGGCCGCCGCCGCGCAGGACGCCGGCGCGTTCGACCCCGAGCTGGCCCCGGTGCCGCTGGCCGACGGCGGCAAGTTCAGCGCCGACGAAGGTATCCGGCGGGACACCTCGCTGGCCAAGCTCGGCGAGTTGGCCACCCCGTTCAGGGCCGACGGCGTGGTCACCGCCGGCTCCGCGTCGCAGATCTCCGACGGGGCCGCGGCGCTCGCCGTCACCACCAGCGAGTGGGCCAGCCGGCACGGCCTGCGCCCGCTGGCCCGCGTACACACCGCCGTGGTCGCCGCGGACGACCCGGTCACCATGCTCACCGCCCCCATCCCGGCCACCGCGAAGGCGCTGCGCCGCGCGGGGCTGGGCATCGAGGAGATCGGGGTGTACGAGGTGAACGAGGCGTTCGCACCGGTCCCGCTGGCCTGGCTGGCGGAGACCGAGGCGGACCCGGAGCGGCTCAACCCGCGCGGCGGGGCGATCGCCCTGGGTCACCCGCTCGGCGCGTCCGGCGCCCGGATCATGATCACCATGCTCCAGCACATGCGGGACAACGGGATCCGCTATGGCCTCCAGACCATGTGCGAGGGTGGCGGGATGGCCAACGCGACCATCGTCGAGCTGCTCTGAGGCGGGTGATCCCCCGCCCGCTGCACCGCCCGACTGCCTGGGCCGGCCCGCACGGGCAGTCCCTCCGCGGGCTGACGAAACAGTCCGAATAGGACGGGATTTCGTTGCGGGGTCGACAGACCGGCTTCGACCTGGCAACAATCTTTGGGCCGGTGCGAGGCGAGGGACGCCAGAGGTCCGCCCGCCGGCCTTCCGATCACGGAGCAGATTCGGGGAACTATGACACCCACCTTCTCGCGGCTCGGGCTGCGCCGGGCCGCTCGGCGGACGCTGGCTGCCACGGCCGCAGCCGTCGTCGGTGCCGGCACCGCACTCGCCGCCACCACCGGCCCGGCCTCGGCGGCCGTCGGCCCGCAGCCCGGCACCTACACCGGTCTCGGCTTCGACGCCTGCACCGCGCCGAGCAGCGCCGCCATGCAGGCCTGGCGGGCCAACTCGCCCTACCGGGCCGTCACCATCTACTTCGGCGGGGTGGACCGGGGCTGTGCCCAGCCCAACCTCACCGCCGAATGGGTCGCCACACAGGTGGCGGCCGGCTGGCACCTGGTGCCGATGTACGTCGGCCTCCAGGCGCCGTGCCTCGAGACGACCAAGGCCAAGATCGACCCCACTCAGGCCGCCGCGCAGGGCCGAGCTCAGGCCGAGGACGCCCTCGTCCAGGCGCAGAACCTCGGCCTGCCCCGGGAAAGCGTCCTCGTCTACGACATGGAGGACTACTCCGGCGGGGACGCCGCCTGCACCACGGCGGTCCTTTCCTTCATGAGCGCCTGGACGGCGCGCCTGCACGACTCGGGCTACCTCTCCGGCTTCTACAGCAGTGTGGCGCGCGGCGTGGCCGACCAGGTCACGGCCTACAACAACGCCGGCTACGTCCGCCCCGACTACATGCACTTCGCCCGCTGGGACGACGTGGCGACGGTCGACGACCCGACGATCCCGGCCGGCTACTGGTCGCCGAAGCGGCGGATGAAGCAGCACGCCGGCCCGCGCAACGAGACGTACGGCGGCTACACCATCAACATCGACGGTGACTTCCTGGACGTCGCCCCGCTCCCCGCCGCCCGCTTCGGCGACTTCACCGGCAACGGCTGGTCGGACGTCGTCTACCGGGAGGCGGCCACCGGCCGGGCGTACGTCTACTCCGGCAACGGCACGACGCTGAGCGGCCGGCTGAGCCTGGGCGCCGGCTGGAACACCATGGACGTCATGCTGCGAGCGGGAAACTTCAACCGCTCGGGCGGCGAGGACATCCTGGCCCGGGAGAAGCGGACCGGTTACCTGTGGCTCTACCCGGGCACCGGGTCGGGGACCACCACCCGGGTGAAGCTCGGCGCCGGCTGGAACAGCATGCGGGAGATCACCCCGATCGGTGACTACAACCGGGACGGCTACCAGGACGTGGTGGCGGTGCAGTCGTCAACGGGCAAGCTGTACCTGTACACGGGCAAGGGCACCACGTTCAGCAGCAAGGTGCTGCTGGGCTCGGGCTGGAACGGCTTCGACGAGCTGAACGGCGGCGGCGACTTCAACGGGGACGGCTACCCGGACCTGCTGGCCCGGGAGAAGAGCACCGGCTACCTGTACCTCTACACGGGGCGCGGGGGCGCGTTCACCAAGCGGACGAGGATCGGCAGCGGCTGGGACACCGCGCGGGACCTGGTCCAGGTCGGTGACTTCGACCGGAACGGTTGGCCGGACCTGGTCGCGGTGCAGAAGTCCACCGGCTACCTGCTCCGCTACCCGTGGACCGGCACCGGCTGGGCCCCGGCGATCCGGATCGGCACCGGCTGGGGCAACGCGGCCCCGCTGCTCTGACCCCACAGGGCATCCCCGACGGCCCGCGCCGGATCAGTCGGCGCGGGCCGTCGCATGTCCGTCGGGAAGAGGACCGGCGGTCCCGGCTGGCGACGCCGCACAGCGGGTGCGATTTGCACGGGTGGAAGTTCCAGAAGTCGCGAGTGACCCATATCACCTCAGCTCACATGCTCGTTGCATCTTGCATGGACGTGTTCTCGCGAACGTTCCTTCCGGCCGCCGCCGAGACCGGCCTGGCGACCCAGACTGTCAGTCGGCACATGTCGATCTTCCGCCGGTGCGTCGGCTCCGGCGACGCACCGATCCTGGTCACCCGCTGCAGCCGCCCCGAGCACCCGATCGGCGGCGACTACCTGATGCTCCTCACCCACCGCCGGCTGGTGATCACCCGGCAGACCCGGGTGCTGCACCGGCTGCGCCTGCACCTCAACACCGAACTGCGTGAGTTGACCAACGTGACCTGGAGCTCTGACCCGCGCTCGCAGAGCGTCGAGCTGGCGGCCACCGCGATCGACGGGGTCCGCGAGCGGTTCCTCATCCGTACCCACCATCCGAAGCAGGTGTGGCAGGTCGACACGCTGCTCAACCACGCTTTCCGGACCCGGCTCCGGACGCCGGCGGAGCGGCTGGTCGCCACCATCGGCGAGCCGCCGGTCGGCGCCCGGCCGGCCGCGTTCCGTCCCGCGCCGGTGCGCTGACTCACTCCGTACAGAACCCGAACATTCCCCCGTACGTCTCCGCCGGCCAGCGGTCGGCAATCATGGGCACCTCTCGTCAGTAGACCCGGGAGCCGATGAAGTCGCCGTAGCCGACCGGGGCTCGTCGGGCTTGTGGGCACGCGCTGCCCACCTTGACGACCGCCCCGAGTTACGCTAGGGCCGACTGACCGTAGCCACCGTGGAGAACCCGTGAAGCTCTCGATCCTCATGCCGGTCTACAACGAGGAAGAACGCATCGCGGATGCCCTGAAGCAGGCATTGGCGGTGGACTATCCCTGCGAGATCGAACTCGTCATTGTGGATGACGGCAGCCGGGACGGGACCGCAGAGGTCCTCGAACGGGTGGACGACGCGCGGCTGCGGGTCATCACCCACCAGCGCAACGCCGGCAAGGGCGCGGCGATCAAGACCGCCGTGGCCAGCGCCGAGGGTGAGTACATGGTCATCCTCGACGCCGACCTCGAGTACGACCCGCAGGACATTCCGCGACTGCTCGAGCCGGTGCTCGACGGGCGGGCGACGGTGGTCTACGGCAACCGGACGTTCGGCAGCCACAGCGCCTACAGCTTCTGGTACGTGATGGGCAACAGGGGCGTCACAATGGTGGCCAACGTGCTGTTCAACTCGTACATCGGCGACCTGGAGACCTGCTTCAAGCTGATGCCGCTGGAGCTCTACCGCTCGCTCCAGGTCCGGTCGCGCGGCTTCGGCATGGAGGCCGAGGTCACGGGCAAGCTGCTCCGCCAGCGCATCCGCCCCTACGAGGTGCCGATCAGCTATCGGGCCCGGGGCCGCGAAGAGGGCAAGAAGATCACCTGGAAGGACGGCGTCGAGGCCGTCTGGATCCTCACCCGCGAGCGCGCCCGGCGCCGGTAGGTCCTCCAGGCCGCGACCCGCCTCAGGAGGCGGCCGAGAGGAACGCGCCGACCGAGCGGCGCAGGCCGGCCGCGTCCAGGCCGTGCCAGCGGTCGTGGTCCTCGGGCGTGCCGTAGCGGCGCAGCTCCGACCGGCCCACCCCGAGGCTGAGCAGCCGGTGCGGCCGATCGGCCAGCGCCGCGCCGACCACCCGGGCCGAGGTGCCCGCCAGATACGGCTCGACCAGGACCACCTCGGTGCCCGCGAGGGCCCGCAGCCCGGCGGAGTCGAAGGGCCGCGGCCGATGGGTGTACGCCACGGTCAACGGCAGATCGGCGACCGCCGCGAGGGCCTGGTCCAGCAGCGGACCGACCGCCACCAGCAGCGGCGCCCCCGGCCCGGCATCGCGGACGACCCGCAGGTCACCCGCCTCCGGGTACGCCCACGCGTTGCTCTGGGTGGACAGCCGCACGTACGCCGAGCCCTGCCCGCACACCACGCCGCGCAGCAGCCCGGGCACCTCGTCCCGGTGGCCCGGCACGTGCACCGTCCAGTCGTGCAGAGTGTCGATCATTGCGACGTCCGCCGGGCTCAGGTGGGTGCGGCCCGCCGCCGCCCGGTCGTACGACGCGCCGACGCTGACCAGCACCGCCCCGACCCCCTGATGGTCGAGGTCCAGTTTGATCTGCTCGTACGCCCGCTCCACCAGGAACGGCGCGTAGCTGTGCACGATGGGGCGCTGCCCGGTCAGCGCGAGGCCACCCGCCACGCCCACCATGAGCTGCTCCCGGATGCCGACGTTGATGACGCGGTCCGGGTGACGCTCGGCGGCCGGGGCGAACGCCGCGGCGGAGATGTCGGCCAGCACGATGGTGGTGCGTGGGTCGTCCAGGAAGGCGGTGGCCGTGGCCACGAAGGTGTCGCGCATGATCACTCCCCGTCCGTGACGACCGCGACGACGACGTGCGGCCGGTGGTTGTCGTGCCCGGTGAGGGCGGTGTGCAGGGCCGCCTGGTCCCGGCCGTCGATGGTCGCGGCGGTCCACCCGTTGACGGTGAACCGGCTCGCCGCGCCGCCCGGCCAGCCGTGGCTCGCCGACCGGTTGTCCAGCACGATCGCGGTCAGGTTGGCCAACCCGGTCGCCCCGGCGTACGCGATCGCCTCGTGGTTCGAGCCCTCGTCCAGCTCGGCGTCGCCGAGCAGCACGTACACCCGGGGGTCGCGCCGGCCCTGGGCCCGCAGCCCGAGTGCGGTGCCCACGCCCAGACCGAGCCCGTGCCCGAGCGACCCGGAGCCGATCTCCACGCCGGGCACCAGCAGCCGGTCCGGATGGTCGCCGAGGCGGCTGGCCGAGCCGCCCTGGTCGTCCAGCCACTCCACCGGCACGAAGCCCTTCGCGGCGAGCAGCGCGTAGTAGCCGGCGACCGCGTGCCCTTTGGAGAGCAGGAAGCGGTCCCGGTCCGGATCGTCGACGGTCTCCGGGGTGATCCGGAGTACCCGGTCGTAGAGCACCTGGAGCACGTCCAGCGTCGAGTACACGTTGGCGCCGAACTCCCGTCCGGCGCGTACCCGGTCGAGCAGACCCCGGAGCACGGCGGGGTCGGTGGCAGTCGTCGTCGTCATGCCGCTAGCCTCGGAGTTGAAGCACACTTCAACTCAAGGCCCTGTGATGCCGGAAACACTCACCATCGGACAGCTCTCCGCCCGCAGCGGGGTGGCTCCCTCCGCGCTGCGCTACTACGAGCGGCTCGGGCTGATCCGCTCCCAGCGCACCGGCGGCAACCAGCGCCGGTACGCCCGCACCGAGCTGCGCCGGGTGGCCTTCATCCGGATCTCCCAGCAGGTCGGCGTCTCGCTCGAGGAGATCCGGGAGGCGCTGGACTCGCTGCCGTCCTCGCGTACGCCCACCCCGGACGACTGGGCGGCGCTCTCCCGCGCCTGGCGGGACCGGCTGGACGAGAAGATCCGGCTGCTCGGCAAGCTCCGCGACGACCTGGACGGCTGCATCGGCTGCGGCTGCCTGTCGTTGCAGCGCTGTACCCTCTACAACCCGGCGGACTCGCTGGCCGCCGAAGGCCCCGGCGCCCGGCTGATGCTGCCCGGTGCCGATCCGGACCGGGCGTCGGCCTGACCGGTCACCGGACCAGCAGCACCTTGCCCAGGTGGTCGCTCGTCTCGATCAGGCGGTGCGCGTCGGCGGCGTCGGCCAGCCTCGCCCGGGCGTGCACCACCGGGCGGATCGCCCCCGACTCGACCAGCGGCCACACCTGCTCGCGTACGCCCCGGACGATCTCCGCCTTCTCGCCCAGCGGGCGGGAGCGCAGCGCCGTCGCGTGGACCGAGCCGCGCTTCGCCAGCAGCATGCCCAGGTCCAGCTCGCCCTTGCGGCCGCCCTGCATGCCGATCACCACCAGCCGGCCGCCGGTGGCCAGCGCCGCCACGTTCCGGGGCAGGTACGCGGCGCCCATGATGTCCAGGATCACGTCCGCGCCCCGGCCGTCGGTGACCCGGCGGACCTCCTCGACGAAGTCCTGCTCCCGGTAGTCGATCGCGTGTGCGGCGCCCAGCTCGCGCAGCCGCTCGTGCTTCGCCGCCCTTGCGGTCACCACCACCGTCGCGCCGAGCGCCACGCCGAGCTGGATGGCGAAGGTGCCGATCCCGCTGCCGCCACCGTGTACCAGGAGCGTCTCGCCCGCCGTCAGCCCGGCGACCCGGACCACGTTCGACCAGACCGTGCAGGCCACCTCCGGCAGCGCCGCCGCGTCGACCACGTCCACCCCGGCCGGCACCGGTAGCAGCTGCCCGGCCGGCACGGCCACCCGCTCGGCGTATCCACCGCCGGACAGCAGCGCACAGACCTCCTGGCCGACCGCCCAGCCGGTCACCTCGGCACCGACCGCGGCGATCACCCCCGAGCACTCCAACCCCGGGTACGCCGGCGCACCCGGGGGCGGCGGGTAGTGCCCCTGCCGTTGCAGCAGGTCGGCGCGGTTCACGGCGCTCGCTGACACCTCGACGACCACCTCGCCGGGGCCGGGCTCCGGGTCGGGCACCTCCGACCAGACGAGGGCCTCGGGTCCGCCGGGTTTCGGAATCGTGATCGCGTGCATGGCCCCAGTCTTACCCGATCCGCCCCTCCGTCCACGCCCGAGCCAGGATCTCGTCCACCGTCTCCTCGGGCGTCTGTGCCGAGGTGTCCAGCCAGAGCCCGATCCGGGGCGTGGCGGCGCGGAATTCGGCGTCGAACTCGGCCACCGGCCAGTCTCCGTACCCCTGCTTGGGCCGGTCCCGCTCGCGGGCGGCGACCACCTCGGCGCGGGGCGCGAGCACCACCACCGCGAGCGGCCGGTGCCGGATCCGCTCGACCATCGCCGGCAGCTCAGCGCCGATCACGATGTCCTGGAGTACGACGGTGAAGCCCTCGGCGGTGTACCGGTCCGCCACCGTGGCGGCCAGGTCGTAGCGCATCCGGAGCTGCCGCCACGCCTCGTCCGAGAGCTGCGCGGTCATCTCCGCGCGCCCGTTCACCACCATCCGTCGGAACACGTCACCCCGCAGGTGCACCGAGCAAGGCAGTCGCCGGGCCAGCAGCCCGGCCACAGTGGACTTGCCCGCCGCCATGATTCCGGTGATCAGCACCACCGCCGGGGTGTTCAATACGCGGACATCTTTGCAGCGAGGGTGGGACGCCGGCTCGCCCGTTAAGCGGTACATGGCAGACTAGGCACGGTCGCGTGCCCTGCGGGGACGTGTCCGGGAGGGTTCGCCTAGTGGCCGATGGCGCTGGTCTTGAAAACCGGTAAGGCAGCGATGTCTTCGTGGGTTCGAATCCCACACCCTCCGCCCCCTTGATCAGCAAAAACGCCCCCTGACCAGCGCGAACGCCGGTCAGGGGGCGTGTTTATGGGTGGTGAGTCGGTCTCACTTCGTCTCGCCCGGGGCCGCCGCGTCTCACTGGTCGTGTCGCTTACGTGTCGGCGCTCCCGGCTCCTTCTCGGCCGTGTCCGGCTCCTCGGTGCTCAACGCCCCCTCGATCCGCCTCCGGGCGGCCTCATCCTGTCCGTCGATGCAGGAGGCGTAGACCTTCAACAACACATGCACACTGTGCCCGGCCCACTGAGCGACCTGGGTCGCCGGTACCCCGGTGTTCAGCCAGAGCGACACGGCGGCGTGCCGCAGGTCGTACGGCCGATGAGCCAGCGGCGAGCGCTGCTGAACCGGCGTCAGCGCCGACTCCCGCGCCTGCCGCCAGGCACGTAGGTAGGTGCTCTTCGACACCGGGGCCACCCGAGCGCCGGCGGCATTGAACATCCGGCCGTTGGCGTCCCGGCAGTGCTTCCGCACGTGGTGCCGCAGGATGCCGACCAACTCCGGGCAGGCTGGCACGTCGCGGGTAGCTTTCTTCGCCCGGTGCTTCAACTCGCGATCCTCCAGCGATTCGCCGCTGTCGCTCCAATCCTCGCCGACCTGTTGAGTTGAACCGCTGAGGTGAAGCCAGCCCCACCCTTTCTCGGGCAATTCGCATTCATCGGCGCGTAGATGGATCACCTCGGAAGGGCGGAGCGCGGCAAAGTACATGCAGGCGAAGAACCCTTCCAGGTGCGGATCGCGTGTCCGGACCGCCGCGAGCAACGAACGGGCCTGCTTGGGGTTGACCACCACCTTACGGTCGACCTGATCGGTATTCTTCGGCGCTCGCCACTGGATGAAGTCCATCGGGTGGGCGTCGAGATAGCGAAGCTCTACCGCGTACTTCAAGGCGCTGTAGAAGACGGCGCGCTTTCGCGCGACGGTATTTGCTGCGGCCGGACGGCCGTCAATCCGAGTCGTTAGCAGGTCGAGCGCCTTCCGGATGATGGCCGGATTCGCCACCTCGGGCAGCGGCAGCGTGTTCGCGCTGAGCCATCGGACAACCGGGGCGAGGTGCTCCGGCGGCACGCCGTTGTCGCGGTCACGCTGCAACTTGTTGAAGGTCCACGCGTAGAGAGCGTGACGGATCTCCACGTCGTCCGGTGCTCCGCGCGACGTGTTGAGCAGCGCGGGCGTGACGGTGGTGAGCGCGTCGGCGATGCTCTTGCGCTGGGTCGCTGCGGCGCGCGGCCACTTCATGTCCACGAAAGCAACGGCCAGGTCGTACCAATTCCGGCTGTTCAGTTCCCGGGCCATCGGTTCAGGTAGCCCGGTTTTCTCGTCGAACGCCGTTCCTTCGCGTTGTGCCACGACCAGCTTCGATCGGAAACTTTCGGCCAGTGCCCGGGTGGCGAACGTGTCCCGGAACGGCTTGTTAGCGACCTTCCATCGGACCGTGTAGGACTTTTTCTTGCCGGACAGTTCGTTGGTCAGGATCGCGTGCACTCGCACGTCATAGCTGCTCAAGCGGCTGCCTCTTCTTCATGGTCGTTAAGCCAGTTGTCCAGATCGCGGCGACGGACGTACAGGCTGCCGTTGGGGTACTTGATGGTCTTGGGGGCGCGGCCGGTGGCCTTCCAGCGGAAGAAGGTCGATCGGGGCACGCGGAGTTCGTCCAGGACTTCGGCGAGGGTGAGCAGATTGCCGGTCGAGGTGCGGCGGGTGGTCATCGGCGGGTGTCCTCCCTCGGGGTGGCGTCGATGTAGATGCGGTGCCAGGTGGACGGGGACCGATCGGGGTGGGGTCGGCTGACGTTGTGGATGTGCAGCACTTGGGCGATGGCGGCGAGTGCTGCGGCTGTTTCAGCGGGGGTGCCGTGGAGCCTGATTCGCACGCTGAGCGCCTTTCGGTCTGTCCGGATCGTTTGCGGAGGAACAGGGAGGTATCGCATCAGAGCGGCGCAGAGCGGCCCGCTGAGAGCCACGGAGACGCAAGATCCGGGGTGTCCCGGTGTGATGGGTTGGGTCAATCCGTTTCAGGGGCTCTCAGCGGGCCGTTTCCGGGGCCGGCGGCCGGTAGCTGGGGCAGGAGAGGAACCCCGCCCGCCGGGGGCCGTCCGGTCATGGGCGGCGGTGGGTGACGTGTCGCCGGGGGGTATCCGTACCATCCGTACCAAGCTCGTTTTGCCTGGTCAGGTGCGGTACGGATTGGGTGCCTGGTACGGATTAATGCGTACCAAGGGCGCGACGGGGTGGGGTCGCTGGTACGGATCGATCCGTACCAGCGAGGGAATCCGTACCGGGGATGACCTGCGGAAACGACGTTGGTACGGATGGTACGGATGGGGCGGGGCAGTACCGGTTCCACGCGTCGGTGAAGGCGTCTCGGGTGTAGCCCTTGGCCTGCCCGACCGGGAATCGGATCGTGGTCGACGTGATCCCGAATTCGCGGAGCAGGTCGCCGAGACGCTTGCCGGTGAGGCCGGTCGGCCCGAACCCTGCCCACGGTGCCTCTTCGTCGTCGTTGAGGGCAGTGAGCAGGTCGTGAGTGGAAGCCGCAGGCGGGTCGCCGAGCACGGTGAAGGCGGTGCGCACGTCGGCGAGCAGCCGCACGCGGGTCGAGACGTTGCCGGACTCGTCGGCCTCGGCGGTCAGGACCGTGACGGCTTGCCGGGCACGCTGGGGCCATGTGCCGGCCGCTAGGTCGGCGACGGCCACGAGCGGTTCCCACGTGTCGGCCGCGCGGTCTTCAACCGGCATCGGCGGTTCGGCGGCTTCGAGGGTGGCGAGGTTCGCGCCCAGCCATACGGCCAGGCGCTGAGCGATGGCGCGCAGGGCGGGACCATCGCGGCGGTGTCGGTACGGGGCGACCGTCTCGCCGGGGGCGCGGCGGCGCATCCGGACCACGACGGCGCGGTCTTCGATGGTGTCGGGCATCGCGCCAATGCCGGCGAGGGCGGCCATGGCGAAGGTGGGGATCTTCTCTAGCCGCTGGGTGCCCGCGTCCCACCGGATCGCGGGCCGGTTGCGCTGGTGGCCGGCGTTGAGCAGCCCGCGTAGGTCTTCGTTCGCGTCGGCGTTCTTCCCGCCGAAGATGGTGTCGGCTTCGTCGACCAGCAGGGTTGGCGGGGTGTCGCTGCCGATGGCGCGGTAGACGGCGGCGGGTGAGGCGTTGACGGTGATGAGCGGGTTGTGGCAGCAGCCCTCCACGACGTCGAGCAGCCGAGACTTCCCGCACCGCTTCTCCGGTGCGCGGATGACCAGGCGGGGCGCGTGTGCCCACGCGGGTTGGGCGTGGGTCGCGGCGATCCACAGCGCCACGGCGTCGACAGCCTCAGCGCTGGGCAGGATGACGTAGCGGGTCAGGCAGGCGTGTAGGGCATCGAGGATCGCGGCACCGTCGACCGGGTCGGCATGGCTGGTCATGCGGCTA
>NZ_JBLROA010000058.1:0-38626 GCF_047921505.1 Micromonospora sp. SL1-18
GCCAACCTTCCCACCGGCGTCCGGCGGTCACCTCTCGGTGGCCGCCGGATGTCGTTCTCAGCCCCGCGAGTCGGAGGTGGACGGCGCCGGGCGGCCACCGGGCTGGCCGGCCCGGCGTGGCGCGAGGAGCGGCGACCGGTGCCGGACAAGCCGTGGCTCCCGCCGGACGTCCGGCTCCTGCTCGACGGCCGGCGGACTGATTCGCGCAGGTCAGACGTCGAAGGCGGCGGGACGAGCGGTGGCCGCCGGCGGCGGGGCGGCCTTCCACAGCCCGGTCTTCTGCGCGGCCAGCCGGGCCAGGTAGGCCGGGTTGAGGATGACGTAGCGGCGCCAGAGCCGCTTCGGCTCCAGGCCGAGCCGCCAGAACCACTCCAGCCCGGCCCGCTGCATCCACGGGGGCGGGTTGCGCAGCAGGCCGGCGTGGTAGTCGAACGCGGCGCCGACCGCCATCAGCGGCATGTCCAGCAGCGGCCGCATGGCGTACGCGAAGACCTCCTGGCGGGGGCAACCCAGCCCGACCAGGACGAGCCGGGCGCCGCTGGACTTGATCCGGTTGGCGATCTCGACGTCCTCGCCCGGCTGCATCGGCCGGAACTTCGACGGCTCGACTCCGGCGATCTTCAGCGCCGGGAACTTCCGCTCCAGCGCCGGGAGCAGCCGGGACAGGGTCTCCTCGGTGGACCCGTACAGGTAGACCGGCAGGCCCTCGCCGGCGAACCGGGCGAGCACCCGCAGCGTCAGCTCCGGGCCGTAGACCCGGTCGGTGAGGCCGGCGCCGTGCAGCAGGTTGAGCGCCCAGCGGACCGGCTGCCCGTCCGGGGTGACCACGTCGAACGAGTTGAGCCGGGCGTTGTGCGCGGGGTCGAGCACCCCGGTCATCACGCCGTGCACGGCCAGCGCCGTCAGGGCCAGCGGGTGGCGCCCGTGCGCCGCCGCGACGACCGCCTCGGTCGCCCGGGCGTAGTCGGTCGCGTCGACGAGCACGCCGAGCACGTTCCGCTTGGTGCCGGCGGTCATGGCTTCGGCACCCACTTGTCGACGTTCGCGTCGTAGATCTCGCGGAGGATCATCGGCACGTCGTAGGTGATCTTCCAGTCCGGGTAGTGCTCCTCGAACCGGGCCATGCTGCTGACGTACCACTGGTGGTCGCCGGTACGCGCCTGCTCGACGTAGTTGATCTGCGCCTCGCGGCCGGTGATCTCCTCGGCGATCCGGAACGCCTCGATGTGCGAGGTGTTCGAGTGACGACCGCCACCCAGGTTGTAGACCTGGGCCGACCGTGGCGCGCGGAAAAACGCCTCGAACGCGGTCAGCACGTCCCGGGAGTGGATCGCGTCCCGGACCATCTTGCCCTTGTAGCCGAAGAGGTTGTACGTCCGGCCCTCCATCACGCAGCGCATCAGGTACGCCAGGAAGCCGTGCAACTCGGCCGCCGAGTGGGCCGGGCCGGTCAGCGTGCCACCCCGGAAGCAGGCGGTCTTCATGTCGAAGTACCGGCCGTACTCCTGGACCATCACGTCGGCGGCGACCTTCGAGGCGCCGAAGACCGAGTGCAGCGACTCGTCGATCGACATGTCCTCGGTGATGCCCTGGTGGTACGGGTGGTCCTCGGGCAACTCGTACCGGGTCTCCAGCTCGATCAGGGGCAGGCTGTTCGGGCGGTCGCCGTACACCTTGTTGGTCGAGCAGTGGATGAAGGGCGCGTCGTTGGCGTGCCGGCGGGTGTTCTCCAGCACGTTGAGCGTGCCGCCGGCGTTCACGTCGAAGTCGGTGTACGGCTCCTTGGCGGCCCAGTCGTGGCTCGGCTGCGCGGCGCTGTGGATCACGACGGCGATGTCCGAGCCGTACTTCTTGAAGACCCGCTCCAGGCCGTCCCGGTCCCGGATGTCCACCGAGTAGTGGGTGTATGCGCTGCCCAGCTCGGCGGCGAGCCGGTCCAGGCTCCAGGACGTCGAGCCGTCCTCGCCGAAGAAGTACCGCCGCATGTCGTTGTCGATGCCGATCACGTCGAGACCGAGGCCGGCGAAGTGCCGGGCCGCCTCGGAGCCGATCAGACCGCCTGAACCGGTCACCAACGCGACACTCACAGGCCACTCCCGATCCGTAGGGGGCAGGGAAACCATCGGAGCATAGCGCGATGCCCGGCATGCCCCGATATGACGCGAGGGCCCCGCTGTCTGCGGAGCCCTCGTTGTGGTGGGGAAGGGGGGAGTTGAACCCCCACGCCCTTTCGGGCACACGGACCTGAACCGTGCGCGTCTGCCATTCCGCCACTTCCCCGTGGCCTGACCTGCAACAACGTAGCTCATCCCGCGCCCGCCACCTGCGGCGGATGCCGGGACATATTACGCTGTCTCCGGTCATCGCCACGAGCGATCACCGTTCGTGGCGGACGAAACTGTAGCACGACAGCAGGACCGGCCACGAACGGGCCGCCGGCAGCCGGCCGAGCGGCGTGTGAGCTGCGGAGGCGGTGTCCGGATACCATCATGGCCTCGGAACCCGAGGAGGAGCCGGTGAGCGTGCTGCAACGCTTCGAGAAGCGTCTGGAAGGCCTGGTCGAGGGGGCCTTCGCCAAGGTCTTCAAAGGGGTGGTCCACCCCGTGGAGATCCTCAACGCCATGCAGCGGGAGGCCGAGGCGCACAAGGCGATCCTGGCCGGTGGGCGCACTTTGGTGCCCAACCGCTACGTGATCGATCTCTCGCCGTACGACCACAGTCGGTTGGCGCCCTACGCTGCGGCGCTGGCCCAGGAGCTGGCCCAGTCGCAGGCGGAATTCATCGGCGAGCAGGCCTGGACGGTCTACGGCGACGTCATCGTCGAGGTCGAGCGCGGTGAGGGGCTGGACACCGGCATGTTCCGGGTCACCGCGGAGGTCTACACCGGCGGCGACGTCGCCCCGGTCTCCGCGCCCGGCGGCTACGAGGCCGGACCCGCCTACCCGTCGTACGACCAGGGCGGCGGCTACGGCCCGCCGCCGGGGCAGGGTGGTGGCCGCAACGTCCGGTTGGTCTCCGGTGACGGCCGTACGTACCCTCTCCAGATGGGCTCAACGGTGATCGGTCGCGGTGACCAGGCCAACCTGCGCCTGCCCGACGTGGGCATCTCCCGCAGACACGCCCGGCTGGACTTCGACGGTGGCCAGGTCGTGCTGACCGACCTCGGCTCGACCAACGGCACGATGGTCAACGGCCAGCGCGTGTCCGCCGTCGCCCTCAACCCGGGCGACATGGTCCAGCTCGGCACCACCACCCTGACCTTCCGCGTGGACGGCTGATCAGCGTTGCCGGAACTCGTCATCACCGTCGCCCGGTTCGGTTTCCTCATCCT
The DNA here is from genome assembly GCF_047921505.1 of Micromonospora sp. SL1-18. Classification (NCBI taxonomy): domain Bacteria; kingdom Bacillati; phylum Actinomycetota; class Actinomycetes; order Micromonosporales; family Micromonosporaceae; genus Micromonospora; species Micromonospora sp. SL1-18. The sequence continues at coordinate 3,332 of NZ_JBLROA010000058.1, forward strand.
GCTGTGGATCTTCGTGTTCACGGTGGTGGGGGTGATCCGCCGGGATCTCTTCGCCGGGGCCAGGTCGGGTCGGCTGGTGGCCGCGCCACGCGCGGTCGGGGCATCGATCGGGCAGGCAGCGAAGCCGGCGAAGGTGAAGCGAGGCAGGGCCGCGCACCAACTGGTCGTCACCGCCGGCCAGTTGGCCGGCACCCGGATCACCCTCGGCGAAGCCCAGATCACCATCGGCCGGGCGGAGGATTCGACGCTGGTGATCACCGACGACTACGCCTCGGCGCGGCACGCCCGACTCGTGCCGCGCGACGGGCAGTGGTTCGTCGAGGACCTTGGTTCGACTAACGGCACCTACCTGGATCGCGCTAAGGTCACCGGACCAACCCCAGTCCCCCTCGGCGTGCCGATTCGTATCGGCCGCACTTCCCTCGAATTACGGCCATGACTCTGACCCTGCGCTATGCGGCCCACAGTGACCGCGGTCTGATCCGAGACGGTAATCAGGATTCCGTCTACGCCGGGCCGCGGCTGCTCGCCGTCGCCGACGGCATGGGCGGCATGGCCGCCGGTGACGTCGCCAGCAACATCGTCATCGGTGCCATGGCGCCCCTCGACGAGGACGTCCCCGGGGACGCCCTCGTCGACGCGCTGCGTTCGGCCGTCGGCACCGCCAACCAACAGCTCCGCGACACCGTGGACGCCAATCCGCAGCTGGAGGGGATGGGCACCACGCTCACCGCGACCCTCTTCTCCGGCAGCAAGTTCGGCATGGTCCACATCGGTGACTCGCGGGCCTATCTCCTGCGCAACGGTGAGTTCGCGCAGATCACCAAGGACGACACGTACGTCCAGATGCTCGTCGACGAGGGCCGGATCAGCGCGGAGGAGGCGAGCAGCCACCCCCAGCGCTCGCTGCTCACCCGGGCGCTGGACGGCCGCGACATCGACCCGGAGTACAGCGTCCGGCAGGTGCTCCCCGGCGACCGCTACCTGATCTGCTCCGACGGCCTCTCCGGGGTGGTCAGCGCGGACACCATCGCCGACGCCATGCGCCAGTACGCCGAACCGCAGCAGTGTGTGGAGCGCCTCGTGCAGCTCGCCCTGCGAGGCGGCGGCCCGGACAACATCACCGTGATCATCGCCGACGCCACCGACCAGGACATTGTCGAGGCGACCCCGATCGTCGGCGGCGCCGCGGCCCGGGACCGGGGCATGGCCACCTCCGCCGACGTCTCCACCCCGGCGGCCCGCGCCTCGGCCCTGTCCGCCCCGCGGGCGGCCGCGCCGGAGGAGCCGGCGGACGCCCGCGACGACGAGCCGGAACGCCGCCGGCACCGGCCGCTGCGTACCGCGGCGATGCTGCTGGCGCTCCTGGTCATCCTCGGCGGCGGCGTCTTCGGCGGGTGGAGCTACACCCAGCGCCAGTACTACGTCGGCGCCACCGAGGACGGCCAGCTCGCCGTGTTCCGCGGCGTGCCGGGCCAGATCGCCGGCCTCGACCTGTCGAGCTTGCACTCCACCAGCCCGGTCAAGCTGGACGACCTCACCCTGGCCGCGCAGGAGCAGGTCAAGCAGGGCATCCAGGCCCGGAACGAGCCGGACGCCGAGCGCCGGCTGGCCGAGCTGATCAACGACGACCCGACCAACCCCAACCTCAAGCCGATCTGCCCGCCGAGCCCGACGGCCATGGCGGCCAGCCCGACTCCGGTCCCGACCCCAACCCCGAGCACGACCGCCAGCGCATCGACCCCGGCGGCCAGCGCGAGCGTTGTCCCGTCGGCCAGCGCCACGCCGGTGCCGACCGGCTCGCCTGCGCCGACCACCACGCCCGACGCCGTCATCTCCGACACCGTTCCGCCGGTCGATCCGGCGGGCTGCCGGTCGCCGGAGTGAGTGTCGGCTCGACCCCGAGGACCCGACCGTGACCGCAGCCGCCGTACCGGCCACCTCGCCCGCCTCGACGGGCGAGCAGCCGGGCGTACGCCTGGCCCGGTCCCGGCGTAACGCCGAGCTGTCCCTGCTGATGCTCGCCATGGTGCTGGTGGCGGCGTACGGGGCGACCGTCGAGGCGAACGTGCTGGACACGGTCACCCCCGACTTCTGGGTTCCGGCCGCCACGCTGGGGCTGGTCTTCCTCGGCCTGCACCTGGTGATCCGTTGGCTGGCGCCCTTCGCCGACCCGGCGCTGCTGCCGGCGGTCGCCCTGCTCAACGGCATCGGGGTGGGCTTCCTGCGCCGGTACGACCTGGCCGACGCCGACGCGGCCGACCGGGAGAGCCTGGCCATCTTCGCGGGGACGGGCGGGCGGCAGCTCGCCTGGACGCTGGCCGCGGTGGTCCTCGCCGCCGTGCTGCTGGCGATCATGCGGGACCACCGCTCGCTCTCCCGGTACGCGTACACCCTGGGGCTGGCCGGCATCGTGCTGGTGATGATCCCGGCGGTGCTGCCGGGCAAGTTCTCCGAGGTCAATGGCGCCAAGCTGTGGATCCGGTTCGGCGGGTTCCAGATTCAGCCGGGTGAGTTCGCCAAGCTCGCCCTGCTCACCTTTTTCGCCTACTACCTGGTCCGCAAGCGTGAGGTGCTCTCGTTGGCCAGCCGGCGGGTGCTCGGCATCGACTTCCCGCGCGGCCGGGACCTCGGCCCGGTCCTGGTGGTCTGGATGATCAGCATCCTGGTTCTGGTCTTCGAGAAGGACCTGGGCACCTCGCTGCTCTACTTCGGCATGTTCGTGGTGACGCTCTACATCGCCACCGAACGGGTCAGCTGGCTGCTCATCGGCCTGGTCCTGTTCTTCGGCGGCGCCTACCTGGCGTACGTGCTGGGCGGCACCATCGGCGGCCCGTTCGCGAACTTCTACGTCCGTGCGGAGATCTGGCTGGACCCGTTCGGTGACCCGCTCGACAAGGGCTACCAGCTGGTCCAGGGTCTGCTCACGCTCGGCACCGGCGGCCTCTTCGGGGCCGGGCCGGGCGGCGGTCAGCCGACGCTGGTGCCCGAGGTGCAGAACGACTTTATCTTCGCCGGCATCGGCGAGGAGATCGGCCTCTTCGGCCTCTCCGCGCTGCTCGTGATCTATCTGCTGATCGTGGAGCGGGGGCTGCGGGCCGCGCTGGCGGTGCGGGACTCGTTCGGCAAGCTGCTGGCCGGTGGCCTGGCCTTCACCCTGGGCCTGCAGGTCTTCGTCATCGTCGGCGGGATCAGCAAGCTCATCCCGCTGACCGGTCAGACCACCCCGTTCCTCTCCGCCGGTGGTTCGTCGCTGATGGCGAACTGGCTGCTCATCGCGACCCTGCTCCGGGTCTCCGACGGCGCCAGCCGGCCGGTGGCCCCCGGCGGCCCGGCGGCTCGGCCGAGCGGCGGTCCGCCGGAGCAGCTGCACGGTGCCCACACGGAGGTGATCCGGCCGTGAACGCACCCCTGCGTCGCGTCGGCGTGGTCGTGATGATTCTTTTCGGGCTGCTCTTCGCGAACCTGAACTGGATCCAGGCCTACAAGGCGGACGAATACCGCACCAGCGACTACAACGGCCGGGTCCAGGTCGATGAGTACAAGCGCAAGCGCGGCAACATCGAGGTCGGCGGCACCGCGGTCGCGATCAGCAAGGACACCGGCGGCAAGCTCAGGTTCCAGCGCACCTACCCGGGCGGCGAGACGTACGCGCACGTGCTCGGCTACAAGCCGGTCAACAACGCCGACACGGGCATCGAGCGGCTGGAGAACGAGTTCCTCGCCGGGACCAGCGACCAGCTCATCGGTGACCGGGTCAGGGACATGTTCACCGGCGAGCAGACCGGTGGCGGCAACGTGCTGCTGACCCTGTCCAAGCGCGCCCAGGAGACGGCGTACAAGCAGCTCCAGAACAACCAGGTCGGGGCGACCCGGGGCGCGGCCATCGCGATCGACCCGCGTACCGGCGCCGTGCAGGCGCTCGTCTCCATGCCGAGCTTCGACCCGAACCCGCTGGCCGACCACGACAGCGCCGCGGCCGGCAAGGCGCACGACCAGCTCGAGAAGGACCCGGACCACCCGCTGGCCAACCGGGCGCTGTCCGAGACCCTCCCCCCGGGCTCCACCTTCAAGATCGTGGTGGCCGCGGCGGCGCTGGAGAACGGGGTCACCAAGGAGACCGAGATCCCGGCGGGGTCGAACTGGACCCCGCCGACCGCGGGCAAGCCGATCGAGAACGCCGCACGCTCGATCTGCCCCGGGCCGCCCGGCACCAAAGTCACCCTCAAGGACGCCGTCACCTACTCCTGCAACACGGGCTTCGCCCAGTTGGGCGTCACGCTCGGCGCGGACAAGGTCAAGGACGCGGCCCGCCAGTTCGGCTTCGAGCAGGACGACCTCACGGTCGGGCAGCTCGGCAAGGGCGGACTGTCGGTGGCGGCCAGCCGGACCGGCGACATGCAGAACGAGGACGGCAGCACTGACCCCGCGGCGCTGGCCCAGTCCTCGATCGGGCAGAACAACGTACGGATGACCCCGCTGCAGGGCGCGCTGATCGCCGCCGCGGTGGCCAACGACGGCAGCCAGATGCGGCCGTACCTGGTCAACCGGCTGCTCGGGCCGGACCGGACCACCGTCTACGACGCCGCCAAGCCACGCGAGCTGCGCCGGCCGGTGAGCGGGCCGGTCGCCGCCGACCTGCGGGACATGATGGTCAGCGTCGTCAAGAACGGCACCGGCGGGAAGGCCGCCATCAAGGGCTATACCGTCGGCGGCAAGACCGGTACCGCGGAATCCGGCCCGGACACCCCCGACCACGGCTGGTTCATCGGCTTCGCGCTGGACAAGAACGGCACGCCGATCTCCGCCGTCTGCGTGGAGCTGGAGCGGGCCGGCAAGGGTGGCAGCGGCGAGGCGGCCCGGATCGCCGGCCGGATCATGGCGGCGGTCATCGCCGACTCCGGAGGCCGCTGACATGCTCAGCCCCGGGGTGCAGCTCGGCAACCGCTACCGCCTCGACGAGCGGATCGCCAGCGGTGGCATGGGTGACGTCTGGCGCGGCACCGATCAGGTGCTGGGCCGTACGGTCGCCGTGAAGAGCCTGCTCCCCGCCCTGCTCGACGAGCCCGGCTTTGCCGAGCGGTTCCGCGGCGAGGCGCGGACCATGGCCACCATCAACCACCCCGGCGTGGTGGACGTCTACGACTTCGGCAGCGACCAGCAGATCGCCTTCCTCGTCATGGAGTACGTCGAGGGCGACGCGCTCTCCTCGACGCTCAGCCGGGTCGGGCGGCTCACCCCCGCCCGGACGATGGCCCTGCTGGCGCAGGCCGCCGACGCGCTGCACGCGGCCCACGAGAAGGGCATCGTGCACCGCGACGTGAAGCCGGGCAACCTGCTGGTCCGCCCGAACGGCACGCTGGTGCTCACCGACTTCGGCATCGCCCGTTCCGACCTGGTCGGCCAGCTCACCGCCGCCGGCTCGGTGCTGGGCACCGCGTCGTACATCTCGCCCGAGCAGGCGACCGGTGCGGTGGCCACCCCCGCCTCGGACGTGTACGCGCTCGGCGTGGTCGCGTACCAGTGCCTCGCCGGTCGACGGCCCTTCGAAGGGGACAACCCCCTCGAAATCGCGATGAAACATGTACGCGATGCGCCCCGGCCGCTCCCCGCTGACATCCCGCCCCAGGTCAAGGCGATCGTGGAGCGGGCCCTGGCCAAGGATCCGGCGGCCCGCTGGCCGAGCGCAGCCGCCCTGGCCAGCGTCGCCCGGCAGGCCAAGCTCGCCCTGTCCCGGCAGGCGCGCGGCGGTCAGCCGCACCCGATCCCCGGCGTACCGTCCTCGTCGGCCGGGCCGGCAGCCCGGGCGCAGGTTCCGGCGGCGTCGCGCCCGCCCGCGGTCGCGCCGACTGCCCAGCAGCCGCGCCCGCCGGTCGCCCCGCGCGCCGCCATGGCCGTCCCGCTGCCCGGGCAGCACAACCCCCTCGGGTACGCCCGGCCGCCGGCCGTCCAGGCTGCGCCGCTGCCGGCCCCGCGCCGGTCCCGGCCCGGCCTGTGGCTGACCGCCATCGTGCTGGCCGTACTGGTCGTACTCTGCTCGGGCGTGATTTCCTACAACTACCGGATGCACGGGGCGGCCGGCGACCCCGGCGGGCTCGCTCCGGTGAGCGTGACGTCCGGCGCGGTGCGGGCCCACGGAGCGGACGATCTGGTCCGGGCGTCGTACCGTCGTGGGGTACGGCTCCAGCCGGCTGGCGGCGAGACGACGACGAGCGAAGGACGAGAGACGCGATGACAGCGCAGGCCCGCCTGCTCGGTGGCAGGTACCAGGTCGGCGAGCTGCTCGGCTACGGCGGCATGGCAGAGGTGCACCGCGGTCGCGATCTCCGGCTCGGTCGGGATGTCGCGATCAAGATGCTTCGGGCGGATCTGGCCCGGGACGCCACCTTCCAGATGCGGTTCCGCCGGGAGGCCCAGAACGCCGCCTCGCTGAACCACCCGGCCATCGTCGCCGTGTACGACACCGGCGAGGAGACCTCGGCGACCGGCGAGACGCTGCCGTTCATCGTGATGGAGTTCGTCAACGGGCGGACCCTGAAGGAGGTCCTGGGCGCAGAGGGCCGGCTCCAGCCGCGCCGGGCGCTGGAGATCTGCGCCGACATGTGCGCGGCGCTGGAGTTCAGCCACCGGCACGGCATCATCCACCGGGACATCAAGCCCGGCAACGTGATGCTCACCCAGACCGGCCAGGTCAAGGTGATGGACTTCGGCATCGCCCGGGCACTGGCCAGCGGCGCCACCACGATGACCCAGACCAGCGCGGTCATCGGCACCGCCCAGTACCTCTCTCCCGAGCAGGCACGCGGCGAGGCGGTCGACGCCCGCTCCGACGTGTACGCGGCCGGCTGTGTGCTGTTCGAGCTGCTCTGCGGGCACCCGCCGTTCGTCGGGGACAGCCCGGTCAGCGTCGCCTACCAACACGTACGGGAGGCGCCGCCGACGCCGAGCACCATCAACCCGGACGTCAACCAGGCGGTTGACGCCATCGTCCTCAAGGCGCTGTCGAAGAACCCGCTGAACCGCTACCAGAGCGCCGGTGAGATGCGGGCGGACCTGCTCCGCGCCGCCGCCGGCCGCCCGGTGCTGGCCACCCCGGTCATGCCGGCCGAGGAGACCATGCCGATGGCGCCGGCCGGTGCCGCGGGCGGGTACCAGACGCAGGTCATGGGGCCGCAGAGCCGGCAGCACCCGGCCCGGGTCGGCGACCCGCGCAAGCGCCGGAGCTCCTCCTGGGTGATCGCCACCTTCGCCGGGCTCGGCGTCCTCGCGGTGATCGCCCTGGTCGCCGCACTGCTGCTGAACGAGCGCGCCGCCGAGAAGGTCAACGTCCCGCCTTTGCAGGGCAAGAGCCAGGCGGAAGCCACCGCCGAGATCCAGCGGTTGAACCTCGTCCCGGTCCCCGGCGACCCGGTGCTCAACAGCGACTGCGAGAAGGGCATGGTGGTCGACCAGAGCCCGGCCCCAAATACGCAGCTGGAAAAGGGCCAGAACGTGACGTTCCAGGTCTGCGGCGGCCCGAAGAAGGTCCGCATCCCCAGTGTGGAAGGCAGCCGGTTCGACAACGTCAAGCAGCAGTTGGAGGGCATGGGCTTCAACGTCGACCCGGAGTATGTCGACGACGCCGCGACCAAGGGCACGGTCCTCGACACCGATCCCAAACAGGGCACCTCGGTTCCGGAGAAAACCACCATCAAGGTGAAGGTCTCCAACGGCAACGTCAATGAGGTTCCGGACGTCACCGACCTCCCCAAGGACCAGGCCATCAAGGTGCTGAGGCAGTTCGGGTACAAAAATGTGAATGTCAAGAACGGTGACCTGAAGCCGGCGGACCAGGCGGGCAAGGTGAGCTCCCAGAACCCGAAGGGGGGCAGCAAACTGGCCAAGGACAAGCCGGTCACCATCTACGTCGACACCCCGCTGCCCGACCCGACCGAAACCCCGACCGAGACGCCCACCGACCAGCCCACGTCCCCGGGTACCGGCGGCGGTTTCCCCTTCCCGACCACGTCGCCGCCGCGGCCGTTCGGCCCCTAGCGCCAGCCATGACATACGCCACATCGCGGTGCCCGGGTGACCGGGACACCGCAATGTGGCGTAGCTGGCTGTAACGCCGGGACGGGCTGGCTCAGGCGGCGGCGAAGGCGGCCCGGCGACGGGCGTCCACCTCGGCGGCCAGTTCCGGAGCCCGCTCCAGTGCCGCCGGGTAGCCGCAGACGGCCAGCCAGTTGGCCAGCATGAGGTGCCCGCCCTCGGTCAGCACCGACTCCGGGTGGAACTGGACGCCCTCGATCGGCAGGGTCCGGTGCCGCATGGCCATCACCACGCCGGAGCCGGTCCAGCCGGTCACCTCCAGCTCCTCCGGCAGAGTCTCCGGCAGCACGGCGAGCGAGTGGTAGCGGGTGGCGGTGAAGGGATCGGGCAGGCCGGCGAGCACACCGACCCCGTGGTGGCTCACCTCAGAAGTCTTGCCGTGCAGCAACTCCGGCGCCCGGGTCACCGTCGCGCCGAACGCCTCGCCGATCGCCTGATGGCCGAGGCAGACCCCGAAGAGCGGCAGCCTGCCGGCGTACTCCCGGATCACGTCGAGGCAGATGCCGGCGCGGTCCGGGCTGCCGGGCCCGGGCGACAGCAGCACGCCGTCCGCGCCCAGCCGGCCCACCTCGGCGACGTCGATCTCGTCGTTGCGCCGGACCTCGCAGTCCACGCCGAGCTGGCCGAGGTACTGCACGAGGTTGAAGACGAACGAGTCGTAGTTGTCGATCACCAGGACGCGCATCGGGTCACCTGTTCGGGGTGGAGGGCGAGACGTTGTTGGTCTCCGTGCTGTACGGGATCTCCTCCTCAGTGGGCGACCCGCTGGGCACGGTGAGCTGCCCACCAGGGTCGCCACCCGGCACGCCCGAGTCGTCGGTGATCTGGCTGTCGAAGAAGGGGAGGAGAGGTTCCGCCCACGGGAAGACCACGAACCAGAGCAGGGCCGCCGTCATCGCGGTGAGCAGCAGCGAACCGATGAGCTTCCCGACCAGCCCGAACGGCAGCTTGCGCCAGATCCACGCGTACATCGTCAGCTCTCCAACTCGGCCGGGCGGCCCGCGGACTTGGGCTGGACGTGGTCGAGCCGGGCATGGATGATCAGCCGCTGGTAGTTGTCGAACTTGGGGTTGCAGGTGGTCAGCGTGAGCACCTTCTCGGTCGGCTTCGCGCCCGGCTCACCGGGCACCGGCGCCACGACCGAGACCTGGGTCGGCTTGACGATCCGCTGCTGGTAGACCTTGTAGATGAACCACTCGGTCTGGGACTCGACCACGATGTTGTCACCGGAGCGCAGCTCGTCCAGCCGCCAGAAGGTGGCCCGGATGCGGTGCCCGGCCACCGCGAAGTTGCCCACCTCGCCCGGCATGGCGCTCTTCGGGTAGTGGCCCGGGGCGTACCGGATGTCGGCCGGGGCGACCCCCTCGACCACGACCCAGTGCTTGTCGAACTTGGGGATGTAGAGCCCGGCGACGGGCTTGCCCTCCGCCGGTGGCTTGGGCTTTGTGGTGGGGGCGGTGGTCGGGCCGACCGTCGGGTCGGTGCCTTCCCACTCCTGGGCGAGTTGGCCGTTCAGGTCGTTCTGGTGGGCGTCGACGATGACCGTCTTGCCCCAGATCTCGTATCCGGTGAAGAGCAGCAACACCAGGCCGAAGGTGATCAGCACCTCGCCGGTGGCCCGTACGACCGTACGCAGCCGGGAGCCGACGGTGGGCCGGGTCAGCTCGGAGTAGACGCTCTTGTAGCCCTCGCCGGTCTGCTCGGGGCGGAGTTGTACCACCCGTTCGCCGCGTCGGGGAGGTGGTGGCTCGGCCGGAGCCTCGGACCCGTCGCCGGCGTCCCGCATCGGGGGCACGGCACCCATCAGCGCGGTCGAGTCCAGGGCCGGGTTGTTCGCCGGGCGGCGGGTGACGGCCGGGATCAGGGCCGTCGCCGCCGGGTCCGCCGGGCCGCCGGTCGACCCCGGCCGGGCCGGGCCGCCGTCGGCCGGGCGCGTCGCCCGGGGTACGCCGGCAGCCGGCGTGCCGGCTCCCCGAGCACCGGCGGCGCGACCATCGGCCGGGTGGGCACCGCGGCCCTCGGCGGGGTGCCCCGCGGCGCGACGATCCGGCCGGTCGCCCACCGGGGAGATGAACGCGGTCGGCGCGTCACCCGGAGCGGCTGGCCGTACCGTGCCGGTCGGACCGCCGGTGGGCCCGCCGGTCGGCCCGCCGGCGACCCGACGGCCGGGCACCTCCGGGGCGACACCCGGCCCGGCCGGTTCCCGATGCTGGCCGTATGCCGGCCCGGCCGTGCCCGGGCGGCGGTCGGATCGGTCGGGTCCTGGGCCGGGTGGCTCGGGGCGGCGGTCGTATGCGCCTGGGTGGTGGTCGGGTCCTGGGCCGGGTGGCTCGGCACGGCGGTCGTATGCGCCTGGGTGGTGGTCGGATCCTGGGCCGGCTTGCTCCGCGCGGCGGTCGTATGCGCCCGGGCGGTGGTCGTATGCCGGGCGGGCCGTCTCCGGGCTGCGGTCGAACCGCTCGCCGGGCGCGCCGACGCGTGGGCCGGGGGCCTCCGCCGGCCACCGGCGGGGCTGTTCCGCCGAAGCGGCGCTGCCAGCCGGGCGCGCCGGGCTGCCCGGCCATGGCGGCGGGGCCGGGAACGAGGGCGCCTGGCCGGTGGCTGGTGGTGGGGGCGGGGCCGGTGGTGGGGGCGTGGCCGGGCGGGCCTCAGACGGGCCGTGCGGGGCCGAGTCCGGCCAGGGCAGGTCGAGCTTCGGCCGGGGCGGGGCCGGAGATGGGCGCTCGACCGGCGGGTTGAAGGCGGTGGCTTCGTCGCTGTGGTCGTGGTGGCGGCCGTGCCGCTCCCAGGGCTCGTCCGGCTTCATCGAAGCACCTTCGCGGACTGGAGAGCCGTCGAGTCCTCGAATGCCGGCACGGTGACCGTCGAGACGGTCTCCCTGTAACCGAGCTGGTAGTGGTCGGCCGCTTCCCTGAACACCCGGACTCCCTCGGAGGCGGCGAGCGCCCGCTGGAGGGCGGCGGGGTCACCGATTGCCACGATCTTGAATGGAGGGGAGTACACCCGGCCGTGTAGCAGCAGGGTGTTTCCGACGCAGCGTACCGCGCTGGTGCTAAGCACGCGGACGTTCATGATTGACATGGCCTCGGCCCCACCCGCCCAGAGCGCGTTCACGACCGCCTGGACGTCGCCCTGATGGACGACCAGGTCGTCGTTGCTGGCACCTTTGGGCAAGGGCTGGTCGGCCCGCCGGGCCGCGTCGTTCAGCTCGACGATGACCCCGGTGCCGGTGAGTGCGGTGAAGCCGGCGGCCTGCCGGCTGGCTGCGGCGCGGTGCCGCTGCGCGCTGATCGGGCCGTCGGTGTCGGCCAGGGCGGCGGTCTGCTCCTCGACCTCGGCACGCAGTCGGGCGGCCTTCGCCTCGCTCGCCGCGACCTGCTCGCGCCGGTCCTCGATCAGTTGGGTGAGCTGGGGTCGGCGGTCCTCGCGCAGCGGGGTGCCGCCGGCTGTGGTCGCGGTCGTGGTGAAGAGCAGTCCGGCCGCGGCGGCGATCAGGGGTACGCCGACCGACCACCCGGGGCGGCGCTGTCGTGGCCGGCGGGGCAGCAGAACGCCGACCGCCCGCCGCAGGACCTTCCGCCAGGAGGCGGCGCCGGACGTGTACTCCACCGGGCGTTCCCTTCCCGTCGTCTCGTTTCCGGCCCGCGGCGACGCGAACCGGTGTGTTCGGCCCGAAAAGTCCCCTCTTTTCGGTCACTCCGTGCACCGGCCTGACCCCATTCGTGGCTAGGACGGTCAGTCCGGACTACGCTAGCTGTCGAACATTATTGGCCATGGACCGTCGCCCTCGCGCCCGGTTGTCAGGCCGGACGAGGTCGTACCCCCCTCTGGAGAGCGTCGTGCCCAAGTCTCAGGTCCGCAAGAAGAAGGTGTACACCCCCCCGACGGACGTGCGTCCGACGGCCACAGCGGCGACGCGCAAGCCCAGCCCGGTCTGGCTGCCGATCACCGCCGTCTCGCTGATCGTCGTCGGTATCGGCTGGTTGGTGGTGTACTACCTGTCCGAGCAGGCGTACCCGGTCATGTCGTGGGGTTACTGGAACCTCGCGGTGGGCTTCGGTGCGATGGTCGCCTCGCTGATCCTGCTCTCCCGCTGGCGCTGATCAGGTCGTACGTCACGCCTGGAGCGCCCTGCTCGCCGGGCCACGCCGCGTCCACCTAAGGTGTCGGCAGGGCGGCGTGGCCGGATGCGAGACGTGTCACGTTACTGTTGAGTAACGTTGCGCGTAGGCTGCACTGCATGACCGAGCGGAGCGAGGTCATCGGCCGGTCGGGGCGGGGTGGCGGTAGCGGCGGAACGCCGGCCGCTCCCTGAACCCGGTCGCCGAGCCGCTCGACCAGGCAGCAGACCGGGAGGCCAACTCGATGGGCAGCGTCCAGATCGTCACCACGATCCTCGCGGCCGCCATCACCGCCGTGGCGGTGGGGCTTGCGGTACGCGCGGTCATGCAGATGCTGGCATTCATCCGGCTCGGGCAACCGATGCCGGAGCGGTTCGCCGACAAGGGTGCCCGCACGAAGAAGATGCTGGCGGAGACCGCCGGTCACACCCGCATGCTCAAGTGGGGCGTGGTGGGCGCCGCGCACTGGTTCGTGATGGTCGCGTTCATCGTGCTGTCGCTGCTGGTGCTCGAGGCGTACTTCGAGGTGGTCACGCCGGGCGGCGGGCTGCCGATCATCGGGCGCTGGACGGTCTTCGGCCTGGCCACCGAGATCATCGGCGTCCTCGGCCTGGTCGGCATCCTGGTGCTGATGGCGATCCGGCTGCGCAACCGGCCGGCCCGGCCCGGCGGCCGGTCCCGGTTCACCGGCTCCACCATGTGGCAGGGCTACTTCGTCGAGTGGGTCGTGCTGCTGGTCCTGATCTTCGGCTTCCTGATCCGGGGCTTCAAGGTCGCCACCGACCACTTCGAGTACCCGGTCTGGGCCACCCCGCTCAGCCACGCCCTCGGCGAGGCGCTCCCGGCCTGGGCGGCCGGCGTCAGCGTCGCCGCGCTCATCAAGATCGTCATCTCGATGACCTGGCTCATCGTGATCTCGCTGAACGTGACCATGGGCGTCGCCTGGCACCGCTTCCTGGCGTTCCCCAACATCTTCTTCAAGCGCGACCCGGAGAAGCCGGCCGGCTCCGGCCTCGGCCCGCTGCGGCCGATGATGAGCGACGGCAAGCCGCTCGACTTCGAGGAGGCCGACCCGGAGAAGGACCAGTTCGGCGTCGCCCAGGTCGAGCAGTTCACCTGGAAGGGCCTGCTGGACTTCAGCACCTGCACCGAGTGCGGCCGCTGCCAGTCGCAGTGCCCGGCCTGGAACACCGGCAAGCCGCTGTCGCCGAAGCTGCTCGTGCTGAGCCTGCGCGACCACGCGTACGCCAAGGCTCCGTACCTGCTGGCCGGCGGCGGCAAGGACCTGACCGGCGAGGAGAAGGGCACCGAGGAGCAACTCGCGAACGTCGACGTGCTGGCCCTGGCCGAGGCCGACCGGCCGCTGATCGGCACCGCCGCCGAGGGCGGCGTCATCGACCCGGATGTGCTCTGGTCCTGCACCACCTGCGGCGCCTGCGTCGAGCAGTGCCCGGTGGACATCGAGCACGTCGACCACATCGTCGACATGCGCCGCTACCAGGTGCTGATCGAGTCGAGCTTCCCTTCCGAGGCCGGCGTCATGCTGCGCAACCTGGAGAACAAGGGCAACCCGTGGGGCGCGCCGCAGAACACCCGGGAGGACTGGACCAAGGGCCTCGGCTTCGAGGTGCCCCGGGTCGGCGAGGTCGAGGACTTCGAGTACCTGTTCTGGGTCGGCTGCGCCGGCGCGTTCGAGGATCGGGCCAAGAAGACCACCCGCGCGGTCGCCACGCTGCTCAACGAGGCAGGCGTCAAGTTCGCCATCCTCGGCGAGGGCGAGACCTGCACCGGTGACCCGGCCCGCCGGATCGGCAACGAGTTCGTCTTCCAGATGTTGGCCCAGCAGAACGTCGAGACGCTGAACGAGGCGTTCGAGGGCCGGGAGCAGAGCAAGCGCAAGATCGTGGCCACCTGCCCGCACTGCTTCAACACCCTCGGCAACGAGTACGGCCAGCTCGGCGGCGAGTTCGAGGTGGTACACCACACCCAGCTCCTGGCCCACCTGGTCGCCACCGGCAAGCTGACCCCCGTGCAGCCGGTGGACGGCGACCTGACCTACCACGACCCCTGCTACCTGGGCCGCCACAACCGGGTCTTCACCCCGCCGCGCGAGGTTTTGGGCGCCGCCCTCGGCGGCGGCCAGGGTGGCGCAGCCGGCGCTTCCGATGCAGGCCGCGACAGCGGCCTGATCGAGATGCCGCGGAACAGCGAGCGCTCCTTCTGCTGCGGCGCCGGCGGTGCCCGGATGTGGATGGAGGAGAGGATCGGCAAGCGGATCAACGTGGACCGGGTCGAGGAGGCCATGTCCACCGGGGCGAAGACCATCGCGGTCGGCTGCCCGTTCTGCTCGACGATGCTCAACGACGGGGTCAACGGCAAGGGCGCCGGCGAGCAGGTCGAGGTCGTCGACGTGGCCAGCGTGCTGCTCCGCTCGGTCAAGCCGGAGGCCACGGCCGGGGACAAGGCGGCCGAGCCGGTCGCCGGCTGAGGCGTACGCCGGGACCGGCTTGCACCACGACGGCGGTGGCACCTGGGCGGGTGCCACCGCCGTCGTGGTCAGGAAGCGGAGGCGGCGGTGGTGGCGATGATGGCGGCGGTGATGGCCACCATGATCGCCGCCTGGGTCTCCTCGATCGCCTTCTTCGTCGCGGCGGATGCCCAGTCGCCGGCCCCGATCTCGGCCAGCCGGGCCTTGACCCGGTCCTTCGGCAGGTCCCGGAAGAGCTTCCCGTCCAGCCCGACCGCCCGGACCAGGGCGATCAGCGCGCCGGTCCGCGCGTCGACCGGGCCGCCGGTGGCGACCGCGGCATGCATCCGCCCCCGGGCCTCCGTCTCCGGCGGCGGCTCCGCGCCCGTGGGTGAGGGATACCGGGTACGCGGGAAGAGCCCGAGCACCCGGTCCGACTCCCGCCGGAGCACCCCGGCCTCGACCAGCCCGGCGAGCACCCGGTCGGGCAGTTGCTTGGCCAGCCGGCTGATCCAGTCCTTCGGTTTGCGGCGCTTCTGCTCCGCGCCGATCCGGGCCAGGGCCTTGTCCAGCACCGGGTGCCCGAGTGGGGTGGGGTCGACGACCGTCAGCCGGCTGTCCACCACCTCGGCCCGGCCGGCGAGGGCCAGCTCGAGCAGCACCGCCCCGGCGAGCCCGTAGTCCAGGTGCGGACGGCCCAGCCGGTTGGCGCCGGCGTCGTCGTAGGCGAGGAGCACCAGCTCGTCGGCGAGGGTGAACGCGTTCATGGCCGCCACCGTAGTCCCGCCGGGCCACCCTCCGGCTCGCCCGCGCTCGTACCCTGGGCGCACCCGTGGGAGAATCCCCTCCGAGGTGAGACGATCATCGATGCCCTGCTGGTCACCACGCTGTTGCCCCTCGTCGGCTTCGTCCTGCTGACCGCCGGCAACGCGTTCTTCGTCGCGGCCGAGTTCGCCCTGGTCACCGTGGACCGCGCGGAGATCGACCGGCGGGCCGGCGAAGGGGACGTCCGGGCTGTCACCGTACGCCGGGCGCTGCGTGAACTCTCCTTCCAGCTCTCCGGTGCCCAGCTCGGCATCACCATCACCGCGCTGCTCACCGGCTATCTCGCCGAGCCGGCCCTGGCCCGCCTCTTCGCCCCGCTGCTGCGCCCGGTCGGCGCGGACCGGTTCGGCGGGCTGCTCGCCCTGGCCCTGGCCACGCTGATCTCGATGCTCTTCGGCGAGTTGGTGCCCAAGAACCTGGCGCTGGCCCGGCCGATGCCGGCCGCGCTCGGCACCACCGGCCTGATGCGGGCCTTCTCCCGGGCGTTCGGCTGGCTGATCCGGTTGCTGAACAACTCGGCGAACCGGCTGGTCCGCCGGCTCGGCGTGGAGCCGCAGGAGGAACTGGCGAGCGCCCGGTCCCCCGAGGAGCTGGGCCTGCTGGCCGCGATCTCGGCCCGCGCGGGCGCGCTGCCGCCTGACACCGCGATGCTGCTGCGCCGCACCATCCGCTTCGGCGACAAGCGGGCCGCCGAGGCGATGACTCCCCGGGTGGACGTGATCGCGCTGCGGGCCACCGCCACGGTCGCCGAGCTGCTGGACCTGTCCCGGCAGACCGGCCGTACCCGGTTTCCCGTCTACGAGGAGACGCTGGACCTGGTCACCGGGGTCGCCGGGGTGCCGGACGCGCTCGGCGTACCGCTGGCGCGGCGGGCGGCGACGACCGTCGCCGCGGTCGCCCGCGAACCGGTGTACGTCCCGGAGAGCCTCGACCTCGACGGCGTGCTCGCGGCCCTGAAGGCGGCCGACGCGGACCTGGCCGTCGTGGTCGACGAGTACGGCGGCACCGACGGCGTGGTCACCGTGGAGGACCTGGTCGAGGAGCTGGTCGGCGAGATCGCCGACGAGTTCGACCCGGACGCGGTGGCCGACCTCGGGCCGGTCGAGCTGACCGTGCCGGGCGGCGAGCGCACCGTCCTGGTGGACGGCGTGCTGCGCGAGGACGAGTTGGCCGAGCAGACCGGCTTCCGGCTGCCCGAGGGGCCGTACGAGACCCTGGCCGGCTTCCTGATGGCCCGGCTCGGGCGCATCCCCGTCGCCGGCGAGACGGTCGAGGAGAGCGGGTACGAGTTCACCGTCGTCGAGGTCGAGCGGCACCGGATCGAGCAGGTCCGGGTGGTCCGCCCCGAGGAGCTCGACGACGATGGCTAGCCTGCTGGTCGCGGTCCTGTTGCTGCTCGGCAACGCCTTCTTCGTAGGCAGCGAGTTCGCCCTGATCGCCTCCCGGCGTACGGTGATCGAGCCGCTCGCCCCGTCCTCGAAACGCGCCAAGTGGGCGCTGTCGGCGATGAACCAGATCCCCCTGATGATCGCCGGGGCGCAGCTCGGCATCACGGTGTGCTCACTCGGCCTCGGCGCGATCGCCGAGCCGGCGCTGGCCCACCTGCTGGAGACGCCGTTCGTGGCGCTCGGCCTGCCGGCCTCCGCGGTGCACCCGGTGGCGTTCGTGATCGCCCTGGGTGTGGTGGTGTTCCTGCACACCGTGGTCGGCGAGATGGTGCCGAAGAACATCACCCTGGCCGGCCCGGAGCCGTCGGCGCTCTGGCTCGGCCCGGCCATGCTGGCGTTCTGCCTGGCCACCAAGCCGCTGCTGCTGGCCATGAAGTGGTCGGCCCGGCAGGTGCTGCGGCTGTGGCGGGTCGAGGCGACGGACGCGGTGAAGACCGTGTTCACGGCGGAGGAGTTGGCCGGCCTGGTCTCCCAGGCGCGTACCGAGGGGCTGCTGGACGCCGAGGAGCACGCCCGGATCACCGGCGCGCTGGCTCTGCACAGCCGTACCGCGGCGGACGCGCTGCAGCCCTGGTCGACGGTCACCACCGTGGCCGAGGACGTCTCACCGGCCTCGCTGGAGGTGCTGGCGACCCGCACCGGCCGGTCGCGCTTTCCCGTGGTGCAGCGGTCCACCCGGCGGGTCCTCGGCTTCGTCCACGTGAAGGACGTGCTCGGGTACTCGGGCGCCAGCCGCCGGACGCCGGTGCCCGCCGAGGTCTACCGGCCGCTGGCGGTCGTGCCGCCCGACCGTACGCTGGCCGACCTGCTGCTCTCGATGCGCCGGGAGCGACGGCACATGGTCCTGGTGAGCGACGGCCGTCGACCCCTGGGCGTGGTGACCCTTGATGACGTATTGACGGCAATAGTTGGCAGCTGAATGAACACCCTTGGTGTGCAAGCGGTTGCGTAGAAGTGATTGAGCAAGAGCTCGCCTTGATTCCACCCGGTCGCCTTCCCTAATGTGGTGCACCGGCCGCTGCGGTCGTCTGCCTCGACCTTCCCCCTCACGAGGCGCCCGGCGGTCGGTTGCAAAGGAGTCCGTGCCGGTGGCAACCATGCCTCCTGATCGTCACGCCTCGAGCCAGCTCTCCCTCCGACCGATCGGAGCGCGCCGGGTCGTACGTCGTCTCCTCACCCTGGTCGCGGCCGTCGCGGTCGGTGCCGGGCTGTTGGCGGCTCCGGCGCACGCTTCGCCGTCGGTGGACGAGATCGATCAACAGATCGACAAGCAGTGGGAACAGCTCGAGCCCACCATCGAGAGCTACAACAAGGTCCGCGCCCAGCTCAAGGCCAACAAGAAGAAGTCGGCGGACCTTGAGAAGAAGATGGTGCCGCTGGAGCTGGAGTCGACCCTGGCGATGAACAAGGTCGGCGACATCGCCTCCCGCTACTACATGACGGGCCCGGCGCAGGACATCGGCGCCCTGCTGGTGAGCACCGAGCCGGGCACCCTCGCCGAGCAGCTCGTCATCCTGGACCGGCTGGCCAAGCAGCAGCACAAGCAGATCGCGGGCGTGCTCGCCGTCCGCGACAAGTACAACGCGCAGAAGAAGAAGCTGGACGCGCTGATCGCCACCCAGATCAAGCAGCGCGACGAGCTGGCGGCCAAGAAGAAGCACATCGACGCCGAGATCAAGCGGCTGACCGCGATGCTGCCGGTGACCTCGATCCGCCCGGCGGGCTGCCCGGCCATCGACGGCGTGGTGAGCAACGCGGCGCGGACCGCCATCAAGACGGCCTGCGCCCAGGTCGGTGACCCGTACGTGTGGGGCGCCACCGGCCCGAACGCGTTCGACTGCTCCGGCCTCACCCAGTACGCCTACAAGGCGGCGGGCATCTCCCTCACCCACTTCACCGGCGCGCAGTGGCGGGAGGGCAGGGCCGTGTCCCGCAGCGATGCTCGCCCCGGTGACCTGGTCTTCTTCTTCAGCGACCTGCACCACGTCGGCCTCTACCTCGGCAACGGCATCATGGTGCACGCGCCACGGACCGGCAAACCGGTCCAGGTGGGTTCGCTCAGCTACATGCCGGTCGCCGGCTTCCGCCGCGTCACCTGATCCTCCCGACCACCACGAAGGCCCCCGGTCCGCACGGACCGGGGGCCTTCGTTTCGTCCCGGATCAGCGGGGCGCGTTCTCCGCCGCCGGCTGGATCTGCACGTCGTCGAGGTTGACGTACATCACCCGGTGGCCGAACTGGACCTGCACGTACTGGAGCTGGCCGCGGACGACCGTGCGGTCATCCGGCGACGAGCCGTCGAAGGAGACGGCCCGGTAGTACTCGCTCGGCAGGACGCCGCCGACCGCGTACCGCTGGCCGGCCTTGAACGTGTACTGCAGCGGAGCGATGCCCTGGAAGGGAATGGTGGACGGGTAGGCGGCCCGCTCCGGGTAGGCCCGCCCGTACACCGGGATGGTGGCCTTTCCGGGCTTGGGGGTCACCACGAAGCCGTTGGCCCACTTCGCCGCCGGCGCCGAGGCCGGGTTGTAGAACCAAGCCTTCTGGCCGAGGTACCAGATCGCCGTCCAGTCGCCCTGGATTTCGGCGATGGCGTACGTCTGACCGGCCGAGGCGCGGGCGCCGTGGTCGGAGATGTACATGGTGTTCGGTGTGCCCTTGTCGTTCAGCCCCAGGTCGTTGACCAACGGTGCGGTCGGGCTCGGGGCGGCGCGCAGGATGACCGAGGAGGAGCCGCGCAGCGGGCAGGGCTCGGGGTCCGGCGGCGGCTTCGGGACGCCCGGCGGCTGCCGGTTGCAGCCGTAGAAGGCCGGCTTGTTGTTCGCGTAGTCCGGGTCGATGGTGACCAGGCCGGTGTGCGGCGTGCCGGTCGAGTGGAACGGCGCCTTCAGCAGGTCGAAGTAGTGCGACCAGTTCCAGTACGGGCCCGGGTCCCAGTGCATCGGGCCGACGTTCGCGGGGGCGATGCCGGGGACGTTGTCGTGGCCGAGGATGTGCTGCCGGTCCAGCGGGATCTGGAACCGCAGCGCCAGGTGTCGGACCAGCTTGGCGGAGGCCCGGTACAGCGCCTCGGTGTACCAGGTGCCGTGGCCGGCGAAGCCCTCGTGCTCGATGCCGATGGACTTGGCGTTGACGTACCAGTTGCCGGCGTGCCAGCCGACGTTTTTCGCCTTGATGTGCTGCGCGACGTACCCGTCCACCGACCGCAGCGTGTAGTGCCAGCCCAGGTAGGTCACGTCCTGAACCTGGCCCAGGCTGGGGCCGAAGTAGCCCTCGGTGTCGTGGATGATGATGTACTCGAGCTTCTGCTGGGCCGGCCGGTTGCCGATGTCGTAGTTGCCGTAGTCCCAGGTTTTGGTCTTCGGGATGTAGTACTCCCCGTACGGCGCGGGGATCCACTCGCAGGCGAGGCGGACCGGGCACTCCAGGCCGTCCGGCCGCTCGGCGCGGCGCAGCCCGAGCTGGTGCAGCCCGGACTGGTCCGGTTTCACCGTCGTGGCGGCGAGGGTCACCTGCTGGCCGTCGTCGGTGGTCCGGCTGGCGCCCTGGCTGATCTGGTCGTACACCTCGTCGGCGAAGGCCGCCGCGGCGTCCTCGGTGTCCGCGCCGGAATACCGGGCCACCGCGCCGTACCAGGCCGCCGGGTCGCTGCCGGCACCGACCGGCCCACCCAGCTGCTGCTGGTACGACGCCAGCAGCGCCGCCCCGCCGCGGATGTTGGCCGCCGCGTCGTCGCGCAGCGTCTCCTTCGACTCGCCGGTCAGGTTGGCGGCCGCGTCGAGGGTCTGCAGCGAAGCCTGGGGCAGGGTGTCCCCGGACGGCTCGGCGGCGGCGGTCAGGTCAAGGTTGAGCGGCCGGGACTCGTCGCCGCGCGGGTCCTCGTTCTCGTCCACGTGCGCGCTGGACGGGGTCGAGGCGACCTGCTCGGCGTCGGTGAGGTGCATCGGGCCGTAGCCGCCGCTGGTGCTGGGCTGGCCTGGGTGGGTGTCCCAGCGGGATTCCAGGTAAGAGACGCCGAGCAGCACGTTCTGCGGCACGCCGTACTCCGCTGCCGCGGCGGCGTACTGCTGCTGGCGGTCGGGGCTGTCGGTGGTCCCGGCGGCGAGGGGCGCCGCCGCGGTGGGACCGGTGGTCGCGATAGCGGTGGCCGCCGCGACGGCGGCGGCCAGCAGTATCCGTCTGCGCGATGGCAGGGCTGTGAGGTGCATCAAACCTCCAGATCGGGATGGGGGTCACTGCTTCCTCACCCTTGCTCCGCGCATGGCGTCCGGTCAATACCTTTCCAGATAACGATGCAGTCCGAAAGAAATCTTCACCCTCGGCGGTCGTGGCCGAGAATTTGCGTACGGAGTGTCACGGCGTCTCGGGTTGCGGATTGATAACGGCGATCTCTACTCTGTTCACTCGTCGGCCGGTAGCTTCACCGTCCAGCCCGGGTGGTGACGGTCGGACACCGCCGAGTCGCCTCCGTGCGAACCGGGGACCCAGGTACCTGGGGTGAATCCGCACCGCGGTGCGGTAGGGCGGCTCCCTTCCCGCCCGAACCCGTCAGCTAACCCGGTAGGCGGTCGGGAAAGAAGGAGTACGGAGCCCGGTGGCAAACCATGCCCCGCGGCCACCGTCGGTCCGGTCGGTCGACCGGTCGGCGGCTGCGCCGCGTCCACGCTGGTCCCGCTTCACCACCACCCTCGCGGCCCTGGTCGGCACCGTCGTCGTCCTGACCGGCGGCGCCACGGCGGCCCACGCCGACCCGACGGTCGCCGAGATCGAGCGCCAGATCGACCAGGACTGGAACAAGCTCGAACCGATCATCGAACAGGTCAACGCCACCCGCGAGGACCTCGCCGCCAAGCGCAAGAAGGCCGCCGCGCTGGCCAAGCAGATCGCCCCGTTGCAGGCCAAGGTCGATCAGGCCCTCGGGCAGGTCGGCGGCCTCGCCGTCAACGCGTACAAGGGCGACAACATCTCCACCGTCAACGCGCTGCTGGGCAGCAAGTCGCCCGGCCAGCTGGTCGACAGCCTGGAACTGCTCGACCGCTTCGCGCACCGCCAGCAGCGGCAGGTGCAGGCCGTGGCCGACCTGCGCGACCGGTTGGCCGCGAAGAAGAAGCCGCTGGACAACATGATCGCCCAGCTGGCCCGGACCGAGGCCCAGCTCGCGGCCAAGAAGAAGCAGATCGACGCCGAGATCGCCCGGCTGCAGAAGCTGCGGCTCAAGGTGTACGGCAACGGCGGTGGCGGCCCGCTGCGCCCGGCGCCCTGCCCCGCCGGCTACCCGGGTGGCCCCGCCGGGGTCGCGGTCAAGTTCGCCTGCGCCCAGATCGGCAAGATCTACGTCTGGGGCGCCGCCGGTCCGGACCACTACGACTGCTCCGGCCTGACGATGGCGGCCTGGGACAGGGCCGGCTCCTCGCTGCCGCACAACGCCCGGCAGCAGCACAACGTCACCCGGCGGGTGAGCCGCAGCGAGCTGCGCCCCGGCGACCTGGTCTTCTACTACAGCGACCTGCACCACGTCGCCATGTACGTCGGTAACGGCTGGGTGGTGCACGCCTCCCAGTCGGGCAAGCCGATCACGATGAAACGCGTCGACGACGGCCAGATCAACAGCTACGGCCGCCCCGGCTGAGGTGAAAGCAGGGGCCCCCTGTTAACGCCTGCGGTAGAGGAAGGGGCCCCTGTTAACACCGGGCCGGCCGGTCAACGGGTCGGCCAGATCCGCCAGTTCTGCCAGGAGCGGCTCGGGGTCGGGCCGCGCTGCCCCTGGTAGCGCGAGCCGTAGACCGCGGAGCCGTACGGGTGCTCGGCCGGCGACGAGAGCCGGAAGATGCAGAGCTGGCCGATCTTCATGCCCGGCCAGAGGGTGATCGGCAGGTTCGCCACGTTGGAGAGCTCCAGCGTGACGTGCCCGGAGAAGCCCGGGTCGATGAAACCGGCGGTCGAGTGGGTGAGCAGCCCGAGCCGGCCCAGGCTCGACTTGCCCTCGAGGCGTGCGGCGAGCTGGTCGCCCAGCGAGATCACCTCGAGCGTCGAGGCGAGCACGAACTCGCCCGGGTGCAGCACGAACGGCTCCCCCTCGGGCACCTCGACCGTCGAGGTCAGGTCGTCCTGCCGCGACGCCGGGTCGATGTGCGTGTAGAGGTGGTTGTTGAAGACCCGGAAGAGCCGGTCCAGGCGTACGTCGATGCTGGATGGCTGCACCAGCGCGGGCTCGAAGGGCTCCAGCGCGAGCGTGCCCGCCTCGATCTCGGAGGCCAGGTCGCGGTCGGATAGCAGCATCGCAACACCATAGCGACCGGTACGGGCGACCTGCGTGTCGGACTGCGCGCTCGTACACTTGTTCGATAGAATGTCCGCATGGCTTCCTGGTCCGAATTCGCCGCCGACGAGCCCCGCCTCGCCGACGAGATCCGCCTTCTCCTGCAGCAGTACGGGCCGGGTTTCGGCTACCTCGCCACGGTCCGCGCCGACGGCGGTCCCCGGGTCCACCCGGTCTCCCCGGTCATCACCGACGGAGGGCTCTACTGCTTCGTCATCGACTCGCCCAAGCGCCGCGACCTCGAACGGGACGGCCGCTACGCGCTGCACTCGTTCCCAGCCGAGGAGAGCGACGACGAGGCGTACGTCGCGGGCCGCGCCCGTCCGGTGACCGACCCGGCCATCGTGGCCCAGGTGGCCGCGCTCGGTCGGGCCGCGCCGCAGGTCGACTGGCGGCTGTTCGAGTTCACCGTCGACGTGGCGATGCTGACCCGGCGCGACCAGACGACCTACCTTGGCGTGAGCCGGCCGCAGGTGCGGGTCTGGCTCGACCCGCAGGCGACCGGCCCGACCCGCCGGGCCGCCGTCGCACCCGAGGCCCGACGTGGTCGCCATGGGTTCGACACCCGCCGGCCGGCCGCCTGAGCCCGCAAGAGCCGGCGCCGGCCCCGTCGTGGAACGGGACCGGCACCGGCGTGCCGTGCTGGGCTGCTACGCCGCGCGGTAGGCGTTCCACGCGGTCAGCATCCGGCTGGCCTGTCCGGGGGTGAACTCGTACATGCACGAGTCGTAGGTGTAGTCCATGAAGTTGTGGATCGGGTCCAGGCCGGGCGCGGTGCAGGTGTCCCGCCCGGTCGGGCACTGGTAGGCCGGTGACGCCTCGGCCGGGGTGTCGGAGACGCCGTCGCCCTGGCCCGAGCAACCGCCCTGGAAGGTGTGGTAGAGGTTCAGCCAGTGGCCGATCTCGTGGGTCCCCGTGTCGCCCAGGTTGTAGTTGGTCACGGTGCCGCCCGGCAGCGACTCGTTCAGCGCGACCACGCCGTCCATCTTGTCCAGCGTCTTCTTCGGGAAGGTCGCCCAGCCGAGCAGGTTGTCGCTCAGCTCACCCAGGTACATGTTCAACGTGTTCTTGCCGCCCTCGCGCAGCGTCGTCTTCATGGACCGCTCCGCGGAGGAGCCCGAGACGATCGGGTACCAGGACGGGTTGGTGACCCGGTTGATCTTCTGAAGTTGGAACCCGAAGGCGGTCGCGGCGCCGCCGGTGGCACCGCTGTAGGCCTGGTTCAGCACGCTGATCTGCTGGGTGATCATCGAGTCCGGGATGTTGCCGCCCGCCCGGGTGCTGTCCCGCTGGATGACGTGCACGACGACCGGGATGGTCACGGTCGCCAGGGGCGCGGCCCCGGCCCCGAGGCGGAACCTGGACCGCTCGGCCAGCGCGGCGGCGAGATCCGCCTCGCGCTCCCGCACCTGCGCGGCGGTCAGCTCGTTCGGGTCGTGCCGGACGTGCGCTCCGGCCTTCACCCGGGCGTTCGAGTGGAGGTCGGCCGGCGCGACGCAGCCTCCCGCCGGGGCGGCGGAGAGGGCTGAAGCGGCCGGGACGACGCCGACCGCGGCGGCGCTGAGCAGCAGCGCAAGGGTCGTCGACGCGACGCCGGCGGTACGCCGGATCAGCAGGTTGGGACGGAGTCCCATGGGCCCACCTCTTTCTGGCGGCGCGACCGGGGGTGTGTCACGCCGTGGCTGGCAACGTGGGGGTGACGCTACAGCTCATCGACTGATTTGAAAACGTCCATATGTTGCGGTCGGGAAACTTCTTCCTGACCCCGAGCGCACGGGGCGGTTCCAAGATCTTGTCGAGGTGGTTTCGCGGGGCCGGAAGGCTCGCTGGGGGTACCTGGGTGCATGGCGGCGGTGATCTCAGGTACAGTGGTGCCGCCTGCGGGTGTAGTTCAATGGCAGAACATCAGCTTCCCAAGCTGACAGTGCGGGTTCGATTCCCGTCACCCGCTCCACACGAAAGGCCCTGATCAGGACACCAGTCCCGGTCAGGGCCTTCGATGTTCCACGAGCCACCAGCGCCCGATGGGCCATCCACGGGCCACTAGCCACGCTTCTTACCGGCCTTCTTGCCCTTGCCCTTGGCCTTGTCCGAGGGGCCGGCCGCCGACTTCTTGGCCTTCTTGCGCTCGGCCTTCACAGCGTCGCTCACCGCCTGGGCGATGGCCCGATCCGCCTCTGAGGTGGCGTGCTGGTAGATCATGGCCGCCTGGGGCGAGTCGTGACCCATCCGGGCCATCAGTTCCCGGGTGCTCGCGCCCGTCCGCGCCGCGATCGTGTTACCCGTGTGCCGCAGATCATGGAAGTGCAGACCCGGCACGCCGAGCTCGCCGACCGCCGACGACCAGCCGATGACCTTGTTCAGGTTGCCGCGCCAGATCGGCCGGCCCGACGGCGTGGTGAACACCAACGCTTCCGGGTTGTCGTCGACGAACGCCGCCAGGTGCTCACGCAGCGCCGGCAGGATCGCCGCCGGCACCGACACGGCACGCCGACCAGCACGCGACTTCGGTGGACCAAGGACCATCCCGACGCCACGCACCTCCGTGAACGCCTGCCGAACGCGGACCACCCCGGCGTCGGCATCGACGTCCTGCCGTTGCAGCGCGGACACCTCACCCCACCGCAGGCAGGCGAACGTGGTCACCAGGACCAGGGCGCAGTACCGCTCGTCTACCAGCTTCGCGAGCTTGAGCACCTGGGCGAGCGTGAGCACGGGTCGCTCCGCCGGCTTCTCCTGGTCCGCGCCCGGGATCCGGCACGGGTTCTTGCGTAAGAGCTCGTCCTCGTTGACCGCCGTCATCAGCACAGCCCGCAGCAGTCGGTACGCCTTGGCGGCCATCGTCTCCGAGACGCCGTTGCCGAGCAGTTTCACCCGCCACTCGCGGATCATCGGCGTATCCAACCGGCTCAGCTCCACCCCGCCCAGGTACGGCGTGATGTGCTTGCCGAGCAGCCACCGGTACAGCCCCACCGTCCGAGGACGCAGCCCAGGGCGTTGCCCGATCCACCGCTCCGCGTAGTCGGCCAGCGTGACCCGCGCCCGCTCAGGGTCGATCCACTCCCCGCGCGTCATCTGCGCTTCCACCATCGACAGGTAGCGGTCGGCATCCGACTTACGGGTGAAGGTGTCCGGGGCGGTCCGCTCGCGCCCATCCGGTCCCGGGTAACGCACCTGATACCGGCCCGACTCACGCTTACGGATGCTGCCGAAACGCCGACGCGCCGCCATCACGCCACGCTCCGCAGGCCGGTCCACACCTCAGACACGGTGAACGGTTCCACCCTGCCCGCGTCGACATGCGCATCAACGTCCGACGCCTTGAGGCGCACGCTACGCCCCACCTTGTGGAAGGCGATCCGCCGCTGCGCGACCAGCCGCCGCACGTAGCGAGCGCTCATCTTCATCCGCGCCGCGGCTTCCCCCACCGTCAGCACCTCATCCACCGCCGTCATACCTCCCCGCTTCCCGTCGTCGTGCAGTCAGTTGCCGAAACATCAGGCGGGAGCGCAGCACGTCTCGCAGCATCGAGTTGCGCCCGCCATTGGATGCGTTCGGAGATCGCGCGTAGGACCCGGTGCCCGAGTGGCGGCACGTCCGGGTCGGTTGGCCGGGCAAGTTCCCAGGCGTGCCGGACGGTGTCGGAGCCGGCCGGAGCGGTATCGGCATCGGTGGTGACGCCGAGCAGCGCCTTGACCCACTCGCGCCGGTCGGCCCGGTGGTCGGTCAGGGTCTTCCCGGACCACTGCCGGGAGATGAGGACGCGCCGGCCGCCGATGCCGAGGGTTTCCCGCTTGTGGACCTTGTTCTTGCAGTTGCCCGGCTTGAGACCCGGTCGGGCCTTCTTGGGCTGCACGCCGTAGAGCAGCCAGTTGGCGCACCGCTCCGAACACGGCGTGTGCCGCAACTCCTGCCATAGCCGTTCCAAGTGAGCACGCTGCCGGCCCGTGGTCACGTCGTGGCAGCCGGCAGCCTGCTTGGTCAGGTACTTGGTGATGTAGCCGACGCACCGGTCTGCGTCCTTGGTGCCGGCGAGGACGCCTTTGGCGTCGACCTGGACGCCGAAGCGGACGACGTGCACGGGTTCGGCGTCGGGGTCGGCGTCGACCAGGTCCAGGGCGTCATCCCACGATGGCAGCAGCCGACCGGTGTCCGGGTCGGTGTAGCCGCCCGCGTCGGCGTCCCACTGCGGCGCCCTCCCCGGCTCGTAGACCAGCTGGTCGACCGGTGGCCACCACACCTGGTGGTAGGTCGCGGCGGCGACCTGCCGGACGAGGGCGCGGGGGATGGTGCCGCGTATGGCGAAGTGCGCGTGAGGGGCAAGCCGGCGCTGCGGTTCGACCGCGCCCGCGTATTGGACGTTCCAGCCCACGGCACGGCGCAGGTTCTGCCAGAACCGGTCCAGCAGCCGAGGGAAGTGCACCGCGTCCCAGGCGGCCCGCCGGTAGTCGTAGGCGTCGGGGTCGACCGGGGTGCCGTCGGAGTGCACGCGGCCGTAGGAGCCGAGGGTGAGGGTCAGGAACATCGACGGCCGGAACACCTGCCCGCCATGCCCTTCGTAGGTCCGCCCGACGGTGCGGTTGTCGACGGGCAGGCGGGGCAGGTCCGGGGCATCTTGCCGCCGCTTGGTGGAGCGGACGCGGCGCTTGCCGTCGCTGTCGTCCTGGTCGTCGGTGGCGTGTGGGGGTGCGGGGCGGCCTCGGAGTCCTTCGGTGGTGATCTGGGCTTCCAGTTCCCCGATCGCGTCGTCTAGGTCCGTGACCTGATCCCACTGCGACGCGCGGGCGGCTTCGTCGCGGGCGAACTCGAGATGCGCGCGGGCGACGATCAGGCCGCGTTGCGCGTCGGTGGCGGGTTGGGGGCCGGGGTCGGGTTCGTCGGTACGGTGCCAGCCCTCGCGGATTTGCTGCTGTCGTAGCCGGCGGGCACGGGTGGCGCAGGCCGGGCACTTGGCTTCCTGGGTGGCGCCGCAGGGCATGTCGATGACCTCGGTCAGCCCGGAGTCCAGGTCGGTGCGGCGGAGGCTGACGGGGCGGGTGCAGACGCCGTAGTCGCCGGCCAGGTCCTTGACGACGTCAACGGAGCGGGGCATGAGCATCCGGGCGGCCCGGGAGCCCGGCCTGGGCTCCACGGGGGTGGCGGGGTCGAGGCCGGGCAGCGTCGGGGCGATCGTCATCGGCCCACCTCCACGGCGGGGAGGTCGCGGACCCGGACGACGGGGCGCGGGTCGACGGTCGCGTGGTCGTCCCGGCGGGGGTCGAACATCGCGATACCGGCCCGGGTGCTCTTGGCCCGGTACATCGCGGCATCACCGGCGGCGAGGGTGGCGGCAAGGCCAGTGGGACTGGCGGGGGCGAGGCCGATGCTGGCGGCCACCGACACGACAGCACCGGAGGGCAGCCGGACCGGTGTGGCGATCGCGGCGGCCAGCTGGCGGACCGCGTGGACCGGGTCGGGGTCAAGGATGAGTGCGGCGAACTCATCCCCGCCGAGGCGGGCGGCGACACCGTGGACGGTGCGGAGCCGGTGAGCGACAGCGGTCAACACGATGTCGCCGGCGGCGTGGCCGTGGGTGTCGTTGACCGGCTTGAAGCCGTCCAGGTCGACCACGGCCACCCACGGGCGAGACGGGGTGAGTTGTTCCCAGCCGGCGGCGAGGCCGGCCCGGTTCGCCAGCCCGGTCAGCGGGTCGCGCAGCGCGGCGCGTTGAAGGGCGGCCAGTTCATACCGGGCGGCGGAGAGCCGGTACTGGTCCCAGCAGAACAGGACGAGCCCGCCGACCAGGAACAGGCCAGAGAACAGGTGCTCGGTCATCGGGTGGCCTCCTCGCTGGCGATGGTGGTGAGGCGGGTTTGCATGTCGGCCAAGGCGGCGCGGACCCGTGCGATCCGCTGCTGCGGGTCGGGCAGGACGTTGTCCATGTCGGCGGCGACGATGGCCCCGATACGGCCGAGGGTTTCGGCGTAGACGCGACCGCGGCTGTCGGCGTCGCTCATCGGGTCACCTCCCGGGTCAGCGGGGTGCCGTTGCGGCGGACGAACGCGGCCGATGGCACCGGCACGACCGGAGCCGGGACGACCGGAGCCGGAGCCGGGGCCGGCTCGACCGGGACCGGGGCGACCGGTTCCGGCGCGGTGGCGGCCGGCGGCGGCTCGACGGGCCGGGCGGGCGGCTCGATCGGCCGGGCCGGCGGGGTGACGGCCGGCGGGGTCGGCGCGGCAGCCGGGGCCGGTTCGTCGGCCGGGGCCGGGGCGGTGCCGAGGATGAGTTTGGACAGGCCCATGAAGGCCAGGGCGGGGACGGCGGACAGGAGCGAGCCGGTCAGGCCGGGTTTGGCCACGGCGAGCTGCGCGGACAGGGACAGAGCAACGGCGGCGACGAGTAGGAACATCGGGTAGCCGATCGGCCCGCCCGTACGGCGTCGGCGGCGGATGGTCAGCAGGGCGGCGACCGGGACCAATTCACTGATGACGGCGTTGGCCCAGCCGAACCATGCCCCGGTGCCGGGCGGGCTGTTGTCGAGGGTCCAGTTTTTGACGTGGGTGAACGACGCGGCCCCGGCGAACCCGGCCACGGCCAGGAGGATGACGACGAGGACCAGGCCCTCGATGCGGTCGGCGGGGGTGTGGGTGGGGTGGGGTTTCATGCGGCACCTCCGAGGACTTCGCCGTCGATGACGCGGAGTCGGCCGTAGGTGTGGGCCATGTCGCGGATCTCGTCGTCGGTCAGGTAGGAGAAGCGGACCCGCATCGGGGTGGGGTCGCCGTCGATGGCCACGAACCCGACACCCGGCAGGGACTGCGGGATGCGGTCGCACAGCGCTCCCCGATCGCGCATCCCCTCCCCGAGGACCAGGTCGACTTGGGCGGCTTCGGCCAGTCGGAGGCCGATGCGGGTGGGGAACAGGTCCCGGAACGGCAGCACCTCCTTGCGGGGGTCCTGGATGGCAGCGACGACGTGGACGCCGACGGCGCGGCCCTGGGACAGCAGGATCGACAGGGCCGCCTTGATCCGGTCCTTCAACTGCCGGTCGGTGAGGTAGGCGGTCAGGTTCGCCAGCTCATCGATGACCAGGACGATCAGCGGCTCGTCGGGTGTTGGCGTGTGCTGGCGGGTGCGGCCGTAAAGGTTGCTGGCGCGGTCCTTGGCGACGGTGGCGGCTTCCTCGATCAGCTCACACATGGCCGCGTAGTCCTTGCAGGCGAACCGGGCGAACATCGGCGCGCCCATGCCGAGTTCCATGCCGCCCTTGGGGTCCAGGCCCCAGATCTGCACGAGGCCGGAGGTGACCCCGGCGGCGAGGGACCGGACCACGGACCAGATCACGGAGCCCTTGCCGGAGCCGGTGGCGCCCACGACCAGGACTTGAGTGCCGAACAGGCGTAGGTCGTAGCCGTCGCCGTCTTCCCGCCGGCCCACGGGCAGGGCGGTGAACTCCGGCACTGCCGGTACGGGCAGGGGGCGGACGAGCTTGGCGAGGGGGTCACCGCGGAACAGGTGCAGCAGCACCACATCGGGCCGGCTGCTGGGGGTGGCCTTGACCTGGCGGACACCGAAGGTGTGGGCCAACCTCTCGGCGACGCGGGCGAAGTCGTCGGGGATCTGGCCGGTGACCATCCGCACCGTCACCACGTCGACGCCGGCACCGCAGCGGACGCGGCGCAGGACGGGCAGGACGGTGTGTCGGTCGAACGGGACCGCGAGTTTGGCGGTGGCCATCGCGGCGTGCCAGCGCTGGCGGTAGACGATCGACCGGTACTGGGCCAGCACCGGCCACCAGGCGAAGCGCAGAAACGATGGCCGGTGACCGAAGGCCCAGCCGGCGACGACAGCAGCAAGGGAGGCGACGAACCCGACCGGGCCAGCCCAGCCGAACCGCAGATGCAGCCAGCCGAAGAACACCGCCGGAGCGGTGACGTACCAGAAGCGCACCACGAGGACGGCCAGGCGGGCGAGGCCCTTGAGGGTCCACCAGGTCAGGGCCAGCCACATCGGGATACGGACGAACGGGGTACGGACGTTGATCGGGGCCGAGTCGATCCGCTCCCCCCGGATCACGTTGACCAGGGGCATCGGTCAGCCCTCCCCCACGGCGGCGGCGAACAGCGATGCCTGCCCCGGCGAGCCGGGACGACGGCGGACCACGCGACGGCGAACTGGCATCCGGGCCGGCATCAGCGTGGCCAGGTCGACCGGCCCCGACTCCGGGGCCGGGACGTGACGGGTCATGGTCGGCAACCACCGACCCCGGCCGAGCACGGCGCGCAGGTCGACGCGATCGGAGACGTGCGGGGCGATCAGATCGGGGTCGAGGTGGCGCAGCTTCACCACCGTCCGGGCCAAAGCTGCGGCGGCGGCGGAGATCTCCACCAGCGCGGCGACACGAACAGCGTCGGCCGGGACGGTGGTGTAAACCTCGCGGACGGCCCGGATGCCAGGGGCGGCGAGGCGCATCACGGTGCGGCGGTGAGTGCGACGGCGGGGGGCGAGGCGCGGGTTCCCAGCGATACGGGCAGCGTCAGCTAGCGTGGGCATCAACCCACTCCTTTCCAAGGAGAAGAGGTGAAGCGCGGGGCGAGCTTGGTCTTGGCGGAGTAGGCCCGCCCCGCGCATCCGAATCTGGTCAGGCCGCCTGCTTGATCGCGGCGGCTTCGGTCATGGCACCGGCGCGGATCGACCACGCCTGACGCGCCCGGCACTTCCCCGAGCCCTTGCACCGCTGCGAGTCCACGTACGGCGTCAGCGTCACGTCGGTGAACTCCACCGCCGGCGGGTAACCCGGGATCTTCGACGCCGGCGGCACCGGCTGCACCGGCGCGGCGATCTTCACCTTGACTTCCTTCGACCCGCCGAACTTGCCGGCCTCCGGGTCCAGGTCCAGGACCTTGACCACCCACAGGCGCTCGCCCGTGTCCTTGTCGCGGGCCTGGTCATCACCCTGGCCGCGCTTGTCGAAGTCCGTCACCGGCTCCACACCCAGGCACAGCGCACCGTGCGGGAACACGTAGTCGAACGGAACCGGAACCTTGATCGTGTTCGGGACAGCCATGCCCCTGCCTCCTGTTGTCGCCGGACGTCTGCCGGATCGGACATTGGGTTTGCTAGTTCGCTAGCAAACATGCAATCGACGTTAGGGCATGAATCGACGGAGCGCAAGAAGTTTGCTGACAAACCTGCGAGGATGGATGCATGGAGCCACGTCCAACAGTCGTCCCGCCGCCGATCCAGCTGCGGATCGCTGACGACATCCGCATGCAGATCGAGCGCGGCGAGCTGACGCCGGGAGACTCGCTGCCGACGTTGGCCGAGTTGGCAGAGCGGTGGTCGTGTTCAGTCGGATCCGCCCGTGCGGCGATCGCTTTACTGAAGGCTCAAGGCCTCATCAGCAGCGGACGCGGCAAGGCGCCCGTGGTCCGCGTTCCACCCCGGAAGGTGATCCGCTCGTCCGAGCGTCACCAGGTCGAGAAGGACCTTGCCGCCCGCCCCGAGGCCGAGCGCGCGGTCGTTGGCGAGGCCGAGACCAACCTCAACATGCAGATCAGCGAGCAGGAGTTCCGGTCCCGCTACGACCAAGTGGAGGCGGGAACGGACTTGGCTGACCTGTTCCGAATCGAGCCGACAGACCTGGTGCTACGGCGACGCTACGACTCGACCGACCGGACTACCGGCCTACTCCTCTCATCAAGCGTCTCCTACATGCCGGTTGCGCTCGTCAGCTCAAACCCTGCGCTGCTCGATGAGGCCAAGGAGCCGTGGCCGGGAGGAACTCAACACCAGCTCTCGACGGTCGGCGTCGAGATCATGACCATGATTGACGAAGTAACAGCCCGGATGCCCACCACGGCCGAAGCCCAACTCTGGGGCCTGCCCGACGGCGTACCCCTCATCTTCTGCCGACGCATCTCCCTGGACGCCGACGAGAGAATCGTCGAAATCTCAGACGCCGAGTACCCAGCCGACCGGACCGAACTGCGGTTCGTCACCCCACTCAAGCCCTGGCCCAAGCGCACATCAAACGGCAGCAGGCGGCCAGGGCAGCAAGGAGGAAGATCGTGACCTCACAACTAGACGCGCAGGATGAACTGTTCCTCGCAAGGGCAATCGAAATTTCGCGGCGCGCGCTGGAAGACGAGGGGAAGACCCCGTTCGGTGCCATCGTCGTCATATCGGGAGCGATCGTCGGTGAAGGCACCAGCAGCGTTGTCGAGCTGCGAGACCCAACCGCACACGCCGAGGTCATGGCCCTGCGCAACGCCGGCAGCAAGCTAGGGCGGCACCTGTTCGAAGACGCCGTCATGTACGCCAGCAGCGAGCCCTGCCCCATGTGCCTCATGGCCTGCTACTGGGCGCGCATCCCCCGCCTGATCTTCGGAGCCAGCAGCCACGACGTAGCCACCTACGGCTTCGAAGACCTCCAGCTCTACCGCGAGGTCGCCCAACCGGCCGAGCGCCGGTCACTGCGTGAAGAGGTCGCCGAAGGAGCCCTCCGGGAGCAGGCCGTCGACGTACTGCGCAAGTGGGCCGGCATGCTGCCCTCGCCGGTCGAGCCCAAGTTCTGAAGGCCATTAGTCCCATCACATGCTTGACGGATTCGTCCCGGCACATGCACGACAGCCGGCCTTGGTTACTCAGCCGTCCTGGTTACAGCCGGTGGCACCTGCGCGGCCGTGGGCGCACTCACATGCCGATTACAGGGCGTCGAACCGGTACCTGCCGACGTTCCGGACTGGGTAAGGTGCGCCGGGTGAACATGCGGGTCGACGAATCATGGCGGCGTATCACCACCTGGCTGGCGCAACACGCGCCGGTGACCGCAGCGGCGATCCGCCCACCGGCAGCCGCGGCTGAGGTCCGCCGCACCGAGGAGGCGGTCGGACATGCGTTGCCGGAAGAACTGCTCGCGTGGTGGGGGCTGATGGACGGCATCGCCGACGCCGACTACCGGGCCGGGTTCCCGATCCCCACGGTTTTCATGCCGTTGCCGGTGGTCGACGTGCGCGAGCGGTTCGCCGAACTCTCGCGATACTCCGACCAGGACTGCTGCGGTCCGGGCGGGACGCATGCCACTGTGGCCGGGCAGCGGTTGCGAGGGTTGTGTACTGCCACCGTCCCGATCTGCTGGTCTCTGGGCGGCGACATGCTCATGGTGGACCTGCGCGATGGTCCGCACCACGGCGGCATCACGGATTGGGGTGCGGTCGAGGGGTACTTCGAAACCGGATGGGCCGGAACGGCGGCGATGCTCGACGACGTCGCCGACCAGCTCGACGACCCGTCGCGGACCGAGATCGTCGAGGACGGCAGGCTCCAATGGACCTGAGGATCCGGCCCGACGGGTCTTCATTCAACATCCGCTAATGCCGCAATCCGCGCGCTACGGGAGCGTCATGACGAGTTCCGCCGGCCAGCTCCCGGACATGCCGATGACAGGATGCCTCGGTTCCAAATCTGCGCACACCCAGGCGGAGCGGAACCCGGCTCAGAGACTGTTACTGGCTTTTCGCACGCTCGCGATCGGCGGCTACCCGGACGTCGCGGAAGTCCAGGACGGCCTCCCGAGCGATGCGAATGAGCATCGCAAGATTGCCATGCGCTAGCAGCAGCACGTCGTCGAGGACCTGCGGGGGTATCTCAAGTTCGCGCGGGCCGTAGCAGTCGTGCCACGCCATGTCCGTGAGGTGCAGCAAATCGAGCGCGGCCTCGACCTCCCGGGAAGCGAACAGTGCCTCAATACGAGGTTTGCGTTCCTGACGGCGCTGCTCACTCCCGATCGCCATCGGATCTCCTCCCAACCGTGCCCGTAAGCCAACAGGATCTCCAACCACCGCTCGCGTCGGCAACGGTCGGTGGCCCTCGGGTCGAATCCCAGCCACCGAGCCACGCGTCCGCAACTGCCGCAATCCGTTCGCTACGGGAGCGTCATGACGAGTTCCGCCGGCCAGCTCCCGGACATGCCGAAATGAGGGCACCTACTCAGAGTGGGGCGCCCGCGGTTGTCGTCAGATCATCGGGACGGCGGAGGAC
>NZ_JBLROA010000059.1:0-38134 GCF_047921505.1 Micromonospora sp. SL1-18
TAACTCCAGGGCAAGGACGCCGCCCGGCCCGAAGGCAAGCGGAAGTGCTGCCGCTGCTGCCAACGGACCGTCTCCGAACGGACCGCCCACGACGCCTGGACGACCCTCCGCGGCGCCTTGAACAAGGCCGTCCGCGACGAGCCGCTGACCCGCAACCCGGCGGCGCTGCTTCGGGTGGCCAAGCCCCGCCCCGCGCAAGGACAAGCCGTGGACCGTCGACGAGGTCCGCCAGTTCCTGGAATCGGCCCGCGTCGACGGCGACCCGCTCTAGGCATCGGAACGTGCGCGACACCTCAACTACTGTGTCGCCGTGGATGTCGACGTGGTGTTCCGCAAGTACAAGGGCAGCCTGCACCGACACGTCACCATGCGGCGATTGGGCGAGGACCGGCACGGCACCTGGCTCGGCGCTCCTGCCGGCACCATCATCCACTCAGGTGCTCCGGCACAGAGCTACACCACTGAACACGCCACTGTGCGGCTCATACCGATCGGCGAATGGTGGACCGCCATCTTCTTCGCCGAGCCGAGCACCTGGGACATCTACTGCGACATCACCACACCGGCGCAGTGGCTGCGCCGGGACAGGGTAGCTATGGTCGACCTGGATCTCGACATCCTGAGGTCTCGTAACGGTGGCGTTGTGGACCTCCTCGACGAAGACGAGTTCGAAGCAAACAGCGTGCGGTACGACTACCCCACCGACCTGCTGACCGCCGCCCGAAGCGCAGCTGACCGCCTTGCAGTCAACCTGACAAGCGGCATCGAACCTTTCCGTAGCTCCTACCAGAGTTGGCTTAGCTTGATCCTCTAGCCCGAGTGCTACTCAGGACCCGCCTGATCACCTCGAGTGCCGACCCCACCAGGTGGCCCAAGGAAGACCGCCGCCGCAACATCATCAGCACCGCGCTACGCGACGCGGGCACCAAGCGCCGAACGGCGACTGCCAAATCGCAGAATCCGCGCCGACCTGGACCGATTCTGGCCCTATCGATCTTGTCAGGGAGTTTTCCCTGGTCAACGGTGTTACTGGTGGAGCTGAGGGGATTTGAACCCCTGACCCCCTCGATGCGAACGAGGTGCGCTACCGGTCTGCGCCACAGCCCCCCGCTGGCGTACCAGCGTCGGTCCCACCCGGCTTGCACCGGGCGGGCCGGCGACAAGGCTAACAGGTCCGGCACCTCCGGCGCGAACCACCCCACCCAACGAGGAGATCCTGGAAGGAAAAGGCCCTCCGAGGAGCCCAAACCTTCCAAGATCTCCAAGCTCCGCCGGCACGCGAAAGGCGAACTAAGCCGGCGCGTACGTGAGGTTCAGGACGCCGCTCTTGAACGTCTCCTGGCTCACCAGCCGCAGCGGGTACGTCGACGTCTCCTCGAACAGCCGCTGCCCCTGCCCCACCGCGATCGGGTGGACCAGCAGCCGCAGCTCGTCCAGCAGCCCGTTGGCCAGCAGCCACCGGACCGTGGTGGCGCTGCCCGACATGGCGATCTCCCCGTCGGCCTGCTCCTTGATCTCCCGCAACAGCGCGGCGACCTGTGACGGGTCGCCCGACAGCAGGGTGGTGTTCTGCCAGGTCGCCTCGGTGAGCGTGTTGGACAGGACGTACTTCGGGATCGAGTTGATGAACGTCGCAAAGCCGGCGTCCTCGCCCCCGCTGTGGTTCGGCCAGTACTCCGCCCACTCCTGGTACTGCCGGCGGCCCATCAGGAACGCCGTGGTCGCCTCCACCCCGCGACCGACAGCGGCGCCCATCTCGTCGTCGAAGTAGGGGAAGTGCCACTGGTCCGGCCGCTCCACGACGCCGTCCAGCGAGATGAAGAAGTTCGACACGATCTTGGCCATGGTGTGCGCTCCTGTGCGTCAGTAGCGGCCGGCCCTGCGCCGGCCTTCACCAACCCGTCGAACGGTGCCCGCCGGATTCGACAAACCAGCCCAAGATTTTTTCAGGCGCTGTGCGAACCCCGGCCCGCCTCGTAGGCGCGGCCACGGAGGCCGCCCGCCCGGCGGTAGGAGACCGAGCCACCGCTCGCCGCCCGGGGCAGGTCGGACGGAAGATCCAACCCCATCGCCGTACGCCGGACCGCCTCGCGCTGGGCGGCCAGGCGCCGCTGCGCCTCCCGCCGGGCCGCGGCGCGCCGCGCCTGCTCGCGGCGTACCTCGGCCTGGCGGGCGGCCAGCCAGGCCGCCTCCCGGGCCTCCGCGCGCCGCCGCCGGCGGTCGGCCAGGGCCCGCTTTCGCAGGTGTACGACGTACGCCACGAGCAGGGTGCCGGTCACCGAGACGCTGATCCAGAACCCGGGGCCGACCAGCACCACGCCGATCAGCTCGACGAAGTTGAGCAGCAGCAGCGCGGCCAGCACCCGGCGCCGGCGGTAGATCGCCGGGGTGTGGTGGCGACGCTTCGGCGGGTGCCGTCGACGGGACCTGGCCGGGACGGGCGGCACCGACCGGAGCCGGCCCGACCGGCGGGCGCCGGGCGGCGCGGAGACCGGTGCCGGCAGACCCTTCGTGTCAGAGCCTTCACTCATAGTGACAACGAGGGCGCGGGGCGGCCGGACCGGTCGCCGTCCAGGCACGGTACGACGTCGACGGCGGCGCTGGAGCACCCGCGCCGTCGACTGCGCCCGCTCCGCCACCAGCCGCTCAGTGGCGTCGTACCGGCGGACCAGCGCCGGCGCGAGGGCGAGCAGGCCGGCGGCGGCGAGGACGGCGAGGAGCACCGAGGTCGGCACCCTCACCCCTCCCGTCACCAAAGTTCGGGCCCGCACCGCTCGATCGCAACTTCTTCCGCCATCCGTCGTCCACGGCGCAGATCGTGCAGTCGCGCAGCGCTTGCCACAGCTTGCAGTTACTTGAGGTTACGGGCCGTCGACCAGGTTGACCGTGCGCCGCGCCGGACGCGGCGGGTGGGAGGCTTCACCCGCGCCTGTCACGTACGCGGTGCCAACGGGCCAGCAGCCCGCCCTCGGCGGCCACTTCCTCACTGGTCATCGCGTATCCGATGTGGTCCCGCCAGGCGCCGTCTATGTGCATGTAGCGAACGTGGTAGGCCTCCTCGCGGAAGCCCAGCTTCTCCACCACCCGCCGGGACGGAGTGTTCTCCGGCCGGATGTTCACCTCGATCCGGTGCAGCCCGCCGGGGCCGAACGCGTGGTCCACCGCCAGCGCGACCGCGGTGGGGATCACGCCGCGACCGGCCACTCGGGAGTCCACCCAGTAGCCGACGTACCCGGAGCAGAACGCGCGGCGGACGATGCTACCCACGTTGAGGTGGCCGACCAGCCTTTCCTGCCCGCCCTCGCGCAGGCAGACGGCGAACGGCAGTCCGTCACCGGTGCGCGCCGAGCGGCGCTGGTCGACGTGGACGAGGCGGAACACGGCGGGCGAGTTCTGCTCGTCCC
Organism: Micromonospora sp. SL1-18; assembly: GCF_047921505.1. Lineage (NCBI taxonomy): Bacteria > Bacillati > Actinomycetota > Actinomycetes > Micromonosporales > Micromonosporaceae > Micromonospora > Micromonospora sp. SL1-18. Next base: position 3,405 of record NZ_JBLROA010000059.1, read on the forward strand.
AGCTTCCGGGCAGATGGGACTCCCACGGGGACAGCCAGGCCCGGTTGGCACGCCGGACCTCCGACCAGGCCACGGCATCGGAGCGCCGGTAGGGCCGAAGCACGACCGGACCGTCCACGAGCACCGCCGGCCAACCGGGCGGCCGCCGGAACCAGCTCACCGGGCTGGCCTTCCGCCCGCGACCGCGGGGCTCGCAGGCTCTCCTCGCATTCCTGCGCCACCGCGTCCCACACGAGCCGCCCGGGAACGCTCGTTCCTCGCGCTCACCTACGCCGGTCCAGCAGGAGCACGTCCACCGTGGACCCGGCTGCGGCGGTGGTGACCCGCTCGCCGAGGACCAGCAGGCCGTTCGCCTCGGCCAGGCCGGCGAGGGTGAACGGCCCGCCGGCCAGCGGCTGGACCGTGTACCCGCCGCCACGCCGCTCGGCCACGTGCGCGGGGCGGAACTCGCGCAGCCCGCCGGGGGACGAGACCGTCTCCAGCAAATGCGCCCGGACGCTGGGCCGGAACACCGGCTCGGCACCGGCCAGCAGCGCGATGGCCGGGCGGGCCAGCACCTCGAAGCCGATCAGCGCTGCGCCGGGCTCACCGGGTAGACACACCACCGGCACCTCCTCGGCGCCGACCGTACCGAATCCGAGGGCCGTTCCGGGATAGAGGGCCACCTCTGTGAAGGCCACCGGCCCGGCCCGGCCGCCCTCCCGGCGGGAAAGGATCCGGCGGACCATGTCGCCGGGCCCGGTGCCGGTGCCGCCGGTGGTGATGATCAGGTCCGCCCGCAGCGTCTGGTCCTCCAGCAGGCCACGCAGCGCCTCCGGGTCGTCGTCGCAGATCCCCACCCGGTACGCGAGCGCACCCGCCTCGGCCGCGGCGGCGGTCAGCGCGTGCGAGTTGGTGTCCACCACCTGGCCGGGCTGGCTGGCCCGGCCGACGTCGACCAACTCGTCGCCCGTGGCCACGATGACCACCCGTGGGCTGGGCCGTACCACCACGTGCCCGATTCCGGTGGCGGCGAAGACGGCGACCAGGGCCGGCGAGACGTACGTGCCGGCGCGGGCGAGCAGGGTGCCGGCGGGCAGTTCCTCACCGGCGCGGCGGAGGCCGTACCCGCGCTTGGGGGCGCGGAAGATCTCCACCGCGGCCATACCCTGGTCGGTCCACTCCACCGGGACCACCACGTCGGCGCCGATGGGCAGCGGCGCGCCGGCCGCCACGGAGAAGCACGAGCCGGGGGTGAGCCGTACCGGCCGCCAGCTCGCCGCGCCCAGGTCGCCGACCACGTTCAGCCGGATGCTGTGGCCACCCGGCGTGCCCGATGGGGCCGGGACGTAGCCCGGGCCCCGGCTCCCTCCGGAGATGTCCTCCCAGCGCGCGGCGTACCCGTCCACCGCCGCCTGGTCGAAGGCCGGGTACGAGTGCGGCGCGACGACGTCCTCGGCGAGGACGTTGCCGTACGCCTGGGTGAGGTCGAGGTCGAGCGGAGGCAGCGCGCGTAACCTGCGCAGCACGCTGCCCAGGTAGTCGGCGAGCGGCGTCAACTCGTTCGCGGCCGCCTCGGCGTCGGCCGTCGCGGTCATCTACTGGGACCGCCCGACGCGTCGGAGTTGACGAACTCGGCCAGCCACTTGCGGAACTCCCGGCCCAGGTCGTCACGCTCGGCGGCGATCTGGACGACGGTCTGCAGGTAACCGAGCGGCATGCCGGTGTCGTAGCGGGTGCCCCGGTAGACGATGGCGTGCACCGGCACCCCCTCGGTACGCAGCAGCTCCATCGCGTCGGTCAGCTGGATCTCCCCGCCGCTGCCCGGCTGGGTCCGCCGGATCGCGTCGAAGATCCTCGCCGGCAGCACGTACCGACCGAGGACGGCCAGGTTGCTCGGGGCGTCCTCCGGCTTCGGCTTCTCCACCATGCCGGTGACCTTGACGATGTCGGCGATGTCGCTGAACTCCGGCTCGGCCGGCTCGACCGAGGCGATGCCGTACCGCTTGGTCTCCGCCGGGTCGACCTCGAAGAACGCCAGCACGACGCCGCCGGTGCGGGCCTGCAGCTCCAGCATCGCCGGCAGCAGCGGCTCGTCCATCTTGACGAACTCGTCGCCGAGCAGCACCGCGAAGGGCTGGTCGCCGACGTGCGACTCCGCGTACCCGACGGCGTGGCCGAGGCCGAGCTGTTCGGGCTGCCGGCAGGTGTAGATCTCGGCCAGCTCTTCTGGACGGCGTACCGCCTCGAGCAGCTCGGGCTTGCTCTCCAGTCGGTCCTCCAGGTCGGGGCGGCGGTCGAAGTGGTCCACCATCGAGGTCTTCCCGCGCCCGGTGATGAGCAGTACGTCGGTGAGGCCGGCCTGGGCGGCCTCCTCGACGATGTACTGCAGCACCGGCCGGTCGACGACCGGCAGCAGCTCCTTCGGAACCGCCTTGGTGGCCGGCAGGAACCGGGTGGCCAGGCCGGCAGCTGGGATGACCGCCTTGACCGCACGGGAACGGCCGGTCGCGGCCGTCGCTGAGGGATTCGCTGAATGCTCCGACATGTCGCGAGACTATCGGCCACGGCTCTGCCGTGGCGGGTGAGGACCGGAAGACGCGCCGCCCTGCCCCGCACCGGCGGAGTCCACCGTGCCGGCCCGGGGCAGGCCGTCGGGCGGGCTGACCGCGGCGGACACCACCGGGATCTCCCGGGTGGGCGCCGGGTCGGGCGCGCGAGCCAGCCGGTAGCCGTCCCGGCCTGCGGACTTGGCCGCGTAGAGGGCGTCGTCGGCGGCGTCGAGCACCTGCTGGCCGGTGGCGGCGTGGTCGGGGTAGACGGCGATGCCGATGGACACGGTCACCGGCACCCGGACCGGCCCCGAGTGCCCGTCCACCGGTACCGGTTGGTCCCGGATCACCGCGCCGAGCCGCTCGGCGACGATGGCCGCGCCCCGGGCGTCCGTCTCCGGCAGCAGCACCACGAACTCCTCGCCCCCCTGCCGGAACGCCAGGTCCACCTCGCGGATCTCGCCGCGCACCCGGCGGGCGAACTCGACGAGCACGGCGTCCCCGGCGGCGTGCCCCCAGGTGTCGTTGACGTTCTTGAACCGGTCCAGGTCGAGGGCGAGGACGCTGAGCATCCGGCCGAACCGGTTCGCCCGCTCCACTTCCCGCCGGATCGACTCGCGCAGGTAGCGGTAGTTCCACAGGCCGGTCAGCGGGTCGGTCAGGGAGAGCCGCTGCGCCTCCTCGTGCACCCGGACGTTCTCCACCGCCACCGCCGCGTGCCCGGCAAAGGTCCGCAGGGTGACCAGGTCGTCGTCGTCGAACTCGTCCGCGCCGAGCCGGTCGTAGAGGGCCAGCACACCGAGCGCCACCGAGCCGGCCTCGGAGTCGGCCTCGGAGTCGGCCGGCGGGTGGCCGGGCCGGTCCGGGTCGCCGCGCCCGCCCAGCTCCGCCGCCCCGGGCGCGGCGAACGGCACCGCGATGTACGTCTCGCAGGTCGGTTCCCCGGTCGGCGTGTCCGCCGGCTCCCAGCGACCGCGCAGCGGCTCCCCGGTGCCGGCCACCGTGCCGATTACCCCGGTGCCGACCGGCACCCGCAGCGTCGCCGGATCGGACCGCTCGCTCGCCGGGTCAGACGGGTCGGCGGTGGGCCAGCGCCCGTCCAGCCCTTCGACGCACCGGCCGACCAGCACACCGTCGCCGTCGAGCAGCAGCACCGCGCCGGCCCGGGCGCCGGTGGCGGCGATCGCGCTGCGCAGGATCACCCGCAGGATGCGTTGCAGGTCGTGGGTGCTGGCCAGGGTGTCGCCGAGCACCGCCAGGTGCCCGCGCAACTGGTCCCGGCTGCTGGTCAGGGCAGCCACGTAGCTGCCGGTCTCCCGGGTCATCCGGTTGAACGCCCTGGCCAGCCGGCCGATCTCATCCCGGCTGCGGACGGGCACGCGGGCGGTCAGATCGCCGTGCGCCACCCGGTCAGCCGCGCCGGCCAACTCCATCAGGGGCCGGGTGGTCACCCGGGCCAGCCGCCCGGCGGCCAGCACGGCCAGCGCCGCGGCGAGCACCACAGCGCCGACCAGTGCGGCATACAGGCCCGGCGGGCGCTCACCGGGGACCGAGAGGACCAGCGGCAGCGGCTGCCCCGGGGACGGACCGAGCCGGCGTACGTACCGGCCGTCGGCGGTCTCGGTGACCCGGTTCCCGTCGATCGTGCGGGCGGCGGCCAGCACCGCCTCGCGTACCTCCGGGGTCTCGGTGGTGTGAGTGACCTGGTCGGTGCCGGCGGAGTCGTCCAGGAGGGTGACCGCGACGCCGGTCACCGCGGCGAGCCGCGCGACGAAGGCCGGGTCGACGGGCTGCGCGGCGGCGACCGCGCCCAGGTCGGCACCGACGGCGTCGCGGAGCTGGACCGTGGCGGCGAGCGCGCGGACCGGGCCGGCAGCCGGCGGATCGGCGCAGTCCTGCCAGGGCCCATCCGGTCCACCCGGGGTGGCGTAGCTGGTCCGGCCCATGGGGTCGATGATCAGCACGGCGGCGGCCAGGCCGCGCCCCACCGCCTGGTCGGCCGCGCGGGGACGGGCGGCGGTATCGGTGACCAGCGCGACCGCGTCGGCCGCCGCACGCAGCTGCTGGCAGAGAGCGTCCACCGAGGTACGCACCCCGGCGGCGGCCAGACCCAGCCGCTCGGTGGAGCGACTGCGGTCGACGGCCGACATCATCGATCCGACGAAGAAGGCGCCGAGCAGGACGGGGCCGAGCACCACCGCGAGGAAGGCCGCCGTCAACCGCCCGCGTAGCGTCAAGCTTCCTCCCGGAAGTTCTGCGCCCCTTGCTGCGATGCTGACACAGAGCGATCGGGAGGCAAGCGTTGCGTCAGGAGTGTTGCGTGCCGGAATTTTCTGATGGAGCGGATGTCGCACATGAGGCGAAGCGCGACCTGCGTGTGACGCTGCTCGCCCACCGCCGGTCGCTGCCCGCTGTCCGCCGGGCGGAGGCGGCGGCGCGCGTCCAGGCCGAGCTGGTCTCGCTGGTACGTCGGCTCCGTCCGGCCCGGATTACCGGTTACGTGCCGGTCGGCTCGGAGCCGGGCGGGAGCGAACTGCCGGAGGTGCTGCGGGCGGCACTCCCGCCCGAGGCGGAACTGCTGCTGCCGGTGCTCCGCGACGACCTGGACCTGGACTGGGCCGCGTACAGCGGCGCGGGGTCGCTGCGGGCGGCCGGGCGGGGGCTGCGCGAGCCGACCAGCCCCCGGTTGGGGCGCCCTGCCGTGGCCGGAGCGGACCTGGTGATCGTGCCGGCCCTGGCCGTGGACCACCGGGGACGGCGACTCGGCCGGGGGGGCGGCTCGTACGACCGGGCATTGGCCCGGGTGCCCGCGTCGACGCTGACGGTGGCCCTGCTGCACGACGGGGAGTTGGTCGAGGCGGTGCCGGCGCAGCCCCACGACCGCCCGGTACACGCCGTGATCACCCCGACCGACGGCCTGCGTACGCTGCCGCTGGGGCCCGGTGTGGAACCGAACGCTTCCGCTGGACGAACCCGGGTTCCATGACGCACCATTGGCACTCGAATATGTCGAGTGCCAGCCGGCCGTGCCAGATACGGAGGAGAACGTGCCCACCTACCAGTACGCCTGCACCGCGTGCGGCGACCAGCTCGAGGCGGTGCAGTCCTTCAGCGACGAGCCGCTGACCGAGTGCCCCGCGTGCGAGGGGCGGCTGCGCAAGGTCTTCAACTCGGTCGGCGTCGTGTTCAAGGGCTCCGGCTTCTACCGGACAGACTCGCGCTCCTCCGGGTCCGACAGCACCTCGAGCACCTCGAGCAAGCCGGCCATGGCCGAGTCGTCGACGAGCAACTCGTCGAACGGGTCGAGCAACGGCTCGTCCTCCTCAACCAGCGGCTCGTCCACCAAGACCCCGGCCGCCAGCACCTCCACCACCTCCTCCTAACCGCCGCCCCACCCGGCATCACCTCCAAGATCCGCGCAAGTTCGCGGAAAAAGTGGCCATTTCCGCTGGGATGGCCACTTTTTCCGTGAAAGAAGCCGCTCGCTTCGTTGGCGGCGCGGGTGGGGCTAGCAGACGGGGGCGGGGTTTGGGGGTTGTCCACAGGCGGGTGGGTTGTCCACAGGGTGGCGCCTTCGGTGGGCGACGGTCCGAGTTGCGCTCGTAGGCTGCCGGCGTCCATCGGGTCGGCTGGCGGAAGGGGCGCGGGTGGTGGCGAGCGAGGAATCACTGCGGCCGGTGCGATGGCGCGGGCTGCCCCGGGGCGGCACCCTGCTCCGGGTGGCGCTGGTCGCGATGCTGCTCGGCCTGGCCGCCGCGCTTCTGCAGGCCCCCGCCGGTTGCCCGCCCGACGCGGCCCCGGCCCAGCCCGCCCCGGCCACGAGTCCCTCGCCACCGGGCGACGGTCGCCCCAGCGGCGCGCTGCCGCTGCCCGGTGGGTCGGTCGGCGTACCGGTCCGGCTGGCCGAGCCGGCCGCCCTCGCGGTGCTCCGCCCGGGCGCCCGGGTGGACCTGCTGGTCATACCTGCTGGCGGAGCGGCCGGGGAAGCAAAGCTGCTCGCCCCGCGGGCGCTGGTGCTCGACGTGGTGGGCGCCGGGGTGGTCGACGGTTCCTCCGCGCTCTACCTGGCGCTCCGGCCCGAGCAGGCGCAGCGGGCCGTCGGGGTGCCCGAGGGCAGCCGCTTCGCGGTGGTGGTACGCGAATGACCCGCCGTTCCGGCGCCACGAGCGGCCGGACTTGCTGGCGGTGGCGCGGGGCAGCCTCTGGCGGTCCTCGCCCGGGCAGCCAGCCGAGCAGCGCCGGGCGCGGTCGATCAGTCCCAGTGCGGGGGGCGCTCGGCCAGCAGCCAGTCGTCGTTGCCGCCGGACCGCTCGCCCCAGCCGCGGTCCGTGTCGTCGGTGGTCTGCTCGGGCAGCACCACGAAGTCGTCACTGAGGTCGACCACGCGGTCGTCGTCGCCGCGCGCGCCACGCATACCGGCATCGCTCACGAGCAGCAAGGATACCGGCGAAAGCGAACCCTCCCGGCCGTCCGACGCGCCCCGGGCCCGGTTCGACCGGCGCGTCCTCCACCATTCCCGGCACCGCCAGCCGGCCAGCTCGCCCAGCGTCCTCCACCATTCCCGGCACCGCCACCCGGCCAGTTCGCCCGTCGTGTACGGCGCGCCGACCGCCCCGGGCGTTGGTAGCGTCGGACGGCGTGACGACGCCGAGCGGTGGCAGCCCCGACGACGAGTTCTGGCGACGCCCGACCCCGGAGCAGCCGGAGGGCGGAGTCGGCAGCAACCAGCCCAGGCTCCCGGCAGCCGATGCCGGCCAGCCCACCGAGTCGGCAGCCGATGCCCGCCAGCCCACCGAGTCGGCGACCGATGGCGGCCAGCCCGCCAAGCCGGCAGTCGATGACGGCCAGCCCGGCGCTGGGCTGCGCGGCGATGCCTGGCCCCGCGTGGGGCAGGCTGGTGGCCCAGGGCCCGGCGTGGGGCAGTCGGACAGCCTCTGGTCGGGCACGGGCCAGACGGACAGCCCGTGGGCACGGCCCGCTCCGGGCGCGGACCGGCAGCCCGCCGCCGGCGGCCAGCCTCAGCAGGCTGGTGGCGGCTGGCCCGGCAGCGGTGCTCCGGCCGGCGGGTATTCCGGCCCGCCGCCGACCGCCCCTCCCCCGCCCGGCTGGCGGCCGCCGGTGCACGTACAGCCCGCTCCGCCCCGGCAACTGCCGCCGCAGGACATGGCCGTGATGGACCAGGCGGAGCAGCAGGCCCAGCGGCTCACCTACGGCATCGGGGCGGTCGCCGGGGTGGTGCTGGTGATCCTGATGTGCCTGCTCTGCGCGCGGGTGATCTTCTGACTCGGCGTGTCAGACCTGGCCGCTCCAGACCATCTGGGCACCGCTGTCGCCGGCCAGATAGACGTACACCAGCGCGAAGGCCGCGAGGACGACCACCGCCCCGGCCAGCACCGGGGCCAGCCAGCGAGGCAGGCCGCGTACCCGGGCGAGGCCGCTGGTCACCAGCAGGAGCAGGAGCGCCGCCACGGCCAACCCGATGGTGAACCAGAACAGGGTGTCGCCGTACTCGGAGTGCTCCTCGATCTGCCGGAGGAACTCGCCCCCGACCCCCCGCTCCCGCTGTACCTCCTCGAACGCCTCCCCGGACTCCTTCGCCAGGAAGGTGGCGATCGGAGTCACCACGGCGAGGCCCGCGACCGCCCAGTCGAGCCGCGACCGCCACCGGGGAAACACCCCGTACGTGACGGAGATCAGCGCCAGCAGCGGCACCAAAACCACGACGGCGTGTATGACCAAGACGTGAAGCGGCAGGCCGCTGACTTCCCTGAACACCGACACCTCCAACGAGTCGACCGGAGCGCGGTCAGCGTACGGCTGGTGCCCAGCCGTCGCCCCTTCATCACATCGACACGAGCGCGTCGCGGCTGCGGTTCACCTTGTGTCCCGGGCCACCCCGGTTCCAGCTCGGTTGTCGCCCCCGAAAACGCGTGCTGTCATTAGCTCATGTCCAGCGGAGAGGAACTGCTCCGGTCGAGGGGCCTGCGCGTCACCCGACCGCGGCTCGCCGTGCTGGACGTCCTCGCCGCCGGCGGCCACCTGGAGGTCGAAGAGATCACCCGCCGGGTCCGCGAGCGGCTCGACTCGGTCTCCACCCAGGCCGTCTACGACGTGCTCGGTGCGCTCTCCCGCGCCGGCCTCTCCCGCCGCATCGAGCCGGCCGGCAGTCCCGCCCGGTATGAGGCGCGCGTCGGGGACAACCACCACCACGTGGTCTGTCGGGGCTGCGGCGAGATCGCCGACATCGACTGCACGACCGGCAACGCCCCCTGCCTCGACACGCGCACCGCGCACGGCTACGAGGTGGACGAGGCGGAGGTGACCTTCTGGGGTCTCTGCCCCGCGTGCCAGGCTCGCCGCTCCGTCGACGACTGATCGTCTCCCCGCTCCGGCCGCGGTAGGTGGGCCGGACCGTGTCCGGCGGGCCCGAGGCTGGCCCGGCGCATGGCACTCTTGGTCGGTGGACACCGATGACCTCGGCCTGTTCGGTCCGGGATCGGTCACGTGGAAGGTGCACGCGGAGCCGATCCTGATCCTCGCCGGGCTGCGCTCGCTCTACCTCCAGGCGTTGCACCCCCGGGCGATGGCCGGAGTCGCCCAGAACAGCAACTACCGCACCGACGCATGGGGCCGGCTGGCCCGGACCGCGACCTACGTGGCGACGACGGTCTACGGCACCACGGCCGAGGCCGAGGCGGCCGGCCGTCGGCTGCGTACGCTGCACGCCCGGATGCGGGCCACCGACCCGTCCACCGGCGAGGAGTTCCGGATCGACGACCCGGAGTTGCTGCGCTGGGTGCACGTCGCCGAGGTCGAGTCGTTCGTCAGCACCGCCCGCCGGGCCGGGCTCACCCTGACCGACGCCGAGGTCGACGCCTACTACACCGAGCAGCGCCGGGCGGCGGCCCTGGTCGGGCTGGACCCGGCCGACGTGCCGGGCACCGCGGCTGAGGTGGCCGACTACTACCGGCGGATCCGCCCCGACCTGCGGATGACGAAGGAGGCGGCGGAGACCGCCCTCTTCCTGACCGCGCCGCCGATCCCCTGGAAACTCAGCCTGCCGGTGAAGCTCGGCCTGCACCTCGGCCCGCCGCGTTGGGCGTACCTGGGGCTAGCCGGCACCGCGCTGGCGCTGCTGCCGGCCTGGGCACGCCGGTTGTACGGCGGCCTGGGTCTGCCCACCACCGCACTGTCGGCAGATCTGAGCGTCCGCGCGCTGCGGCTGGCCCTGTCGGCGCTTCCGCTCCGCTACCGGGTCGGGCCGATCCAGCAGGCCGCGAAGGACCGCGCGGCCCGGCTCGGCCTCGTCGCGTAGCCCGCCCGCGGACTGCGGGCCGCTCCGCATGCGGCAACCCGGCCCGTCCCGCCGCCCGGGCATCGCCGGTTGCCATTTCCCGCCACCGAGACGGTCAGTCGGGCCGTTCGACGGCCGCCCACGGGTCCTTGCCGGGCGTCTGCGCGCCGGTGGGGCAGGTACGCCGGTAGTCGCACCAGCCGCAGCGCGGCCCCGGGGTGGTGGGGAACGCCTCGTCGGGGTCGGCGCCGTCGGCAACCGCCCGCTCGGCGGCCATGATGTCCCGGGCGGTCTCCTCGGCCCGGGACAGCTGCCGGTGCAGCGACTCCGGGGTGTGCTCGTGTGCGGCGACCGTGCCGGTGGGCAGGTGGTGCAGCTCCACCCGGCGGCAGGGCCGGCGGAACACCCGCTCGGCCGCGTACGCGTAGAGGGCCAGGGCCTGCGAGCCGCGAGCGTCGTCGGCGTCCTGCCCGGCGCGGCCGGTCTTGTAGTCGACGATGACCAGCTCGGGCCGCCCGTCCGTGCCGGGGCGCGAGTCGATCCGGTCGGCACGGCCGTTGAACGCGAGCACCCCGGTCTTGACGGCGACCACCCGTTCCACCCCGACCGGCTCGTCGGCCGGGTCGAGCCCCGCCACGTACGACTCCAGCCAGGCCAGCGCCCGGCGGAAGCTGTCGCGCTCCTGCTCGTCGTCGCGGTAGCCCTCGCGCACCCAGGTGCCCTTGAGCAGGGTGGCCAGCACCTCCGGGCGGCGGCGGTCCGGCGCGAGCGCGTACCAGTTCTTCAGGGCGGTGTGGACGCTGGCGCCGAGCGAGTTGTGCGCCCACGGCGGCCCCTTGGGCGGCGCGGGCCGGTCGACGTAGGAGTAGCGGTAGCGCCGGGGACAGTCAGCGTACGCGCCGAGCTTGCTGGGCGTGCAGACGAAGAGGCGCTCCGGCATCCCCTCGAAGCCGAGCTGCTCGGCCTGCTCGGCGCGGGGCCGGGGCGGCCGGCCGCCGGTGGGTCGTCCGATCGGGGAGGGTCGTCGCACGCCTGAGATCCTGCCACCCCCGTACGACACCCCGGCGACGGCGGGCCGGCCGGGTCAGCCCTGAGTGAGGAAATGCTTCACGAAGGCGGCCACCGCGTCGGCGATGAGCTGCACCGCGATGGCCGCCAGCAGCAGGCCGGCGATCCGGGTGAGCACCTCGATGCCGCCCGGCCGCAGGATCTTGACGATCCCGCCGGAGAAGCGCAGCACCACCCAGACCGTGACCATCACCGCGACGATCGCGAGCGCGATCGCGAGGTAGTCGGTGAACCCACCGGCCCGCTGCACGAAGAGCATGGTGGCGACGATGGCGCCCGGCCCGGCCAGCAGTGGGGTGCCCAGCGGCACCAGGGCGATGTTGGAGGTGGTCTGCTGGCTCGGGTCGTCGGCCTTGCCGGTCAGCAGCTCCAAGGCGACCAGCACCAGCAGCAGCCCGCCGGCGGCCTGCAACGCCGGCAATGAGACGTGCAGGTACGCGAGGAGGGTCTGCCCGGCCACGGCGAAGATCACGATCACCCCGAGCGCGAGCGCGACTGCCTGCCAGGCGGCCCGGTTCCGCTCGCGGGCGGGCAGCGGCCCGGTGAGCGCGAGGAAGATGGGCATCATGCCGGGCGGGTCGGTGATCACCAGCAGGGTCACGAAGACCTCGCCGAAGAGCTTCAGATCCACCGGAACAAGGTAGCCGCGCCGTCCTGGGCCGAAACACGCATCACCCCGAAGCGACCTGGGTCACCCCGCTGGCCAGTGCGACGAGGCGTTCGTACGCCTCGGGGTCGGTGGTGTGCGCGCCGAGGTGGACGCTCTTGTGCGCGCCGTGGAAGTCCGACGACCCGGTGACCACCAGGCCCAGTTCGGCAGCGAGCCGCCGGACGTGCGCCCGCTCGGCGGGCGTGTGGTCCTCGTGGTCGGCCTCCAGGCCGGCCAGCCCGGCCGCCGCCAGTGCCACGATCGCCTCGTCGGGCACGATCCGCCCGCGCCGTGAGGCCCGGGGGTGGGCGAAGACCGGCACCCCGCCGGCCGCCCGGACCAGCGCCACCGCCCGGAACACGTCGATGTCCTCCTTGGGCAGTCGGTACCGCTCCCCCAGCCAGTCCGGCCCGAACGCCTCGCTCGTGGTGGCGACCAGCCCGGCCCGGATCAGCGCCTGGGCGATGTGCGGGCGGCCGACCGTCCCGCCGGCCGCGCCGGCCAGGATCTCCCGCCAGCTCACGTCGATGCCGTCGGCCTGCAGCAGCCGTACGATCCGCTCGCCGCGTTCCTCCCGGGCGCGCCGGACCCGGGCCAGCTCGGCGGCCAGTTCGGGCTCGGCCGGGTCGAAGAGGTACGCGAGCAGGTGCAGCGGGATCGCCGGCTCGACGCCGTACCACCGGCAGGAGAGTTCGGCGCCGCGCACCAGGGTGAGCCCGGGCGGCAGCGCACGGACCGCGGCGTCCCAGCCGCCGGTGGTGTCGTGATCGGTGATCGCGACGACATCGAGGCCGGCGTCGGCGGCGGCCCGGACCAGCTCTGCCGGGCTGAGGGTGCCGTCGCTGGCGGTGGAGTGCGCATGCAGGTCGATCCGGACGGCAGTCACCCCGCCGACGCTACCGCTCCCTCGGTGGCCGCCGGACGCGGTGAGCGGACGCCGGTCAGGGGCGGGTGTCGGCCACCACGACGGGCCGGTCACCCGGGGCGACCCCGTCGACCGGCGAGGAGAAGGGCTGCTCGCCGGCCGCCACCTCGCCGGGACGTACCCGGACCAGCGCGCCGGTGGCGTCGACGTGCAGGGCGCCACCCGACCGGGTCCACGCCACCACCCCGGTCAGCGCCGGCCCGGCGGGCCGGGGGGCCGATCCGCCGGAGCCGAGCGTGCCCAGGTCGACCAGGAGCGCTGTGTTCCGCCCGCCGTTCACCAGCAGCCATCGCCCGTCGGCGGAGACGTCGCCAAGGCCGTCGGTGGCGAACTCCGGGCCGCAGCCGGTGCGGACCGTGGCGAGGTCCCGCGCCGGGTCGAGGAAGGCGAGGCAGGGCCGTCGAGGCGTACCGGCCGAGACCTGACCGGCGACCAGGCCGTCGGGGCGCACGCCGTAGACGTTGAGCACGTCCGGTTTCACGGCGCCCAGCCGATCGTCGACCAGCGCGTGCCAGACGCGGAAACCACCCCGGTCGGGCTGCCGGATCAGGACGGTGTCGCCGGCGAAGCCGACCGGCACGGCCCCCGGCGGAGCCGCCGCCCGGGTGGTCGCGAGGAGCTGGCCGGCGACCATGCCGGCGGCGAAGACCTCGGGGCCGTCGCGCCAGGCGACCCGGCGTCCGTCCGCGGCGACCGCGACCGCGTCCGCGCCGGCGAGCACCACCTGCGGCGGCCTGCCGTCGGGCGGCACCCACCAGAGGGTACGGCCGGCGGCGGTGACCGCCGAGGTGAGCAGCCAGCCCCCGTGGTCGGGAACGCGCTGCGCCCGCTCGACCGCGCTCACCCCGGTCAGCTCCCACCGTTCGCCACCGTTCGTGTAGAGCCAGGAGCCGACGATCAGGTCGAGTTCGGGGCGGACCGGGCCGGCCGTGGGGGGCGCGACGGCAGACTCGGTGGGCAGCGGTGAGGGCGAGAATCCACGCGGATCGCCGAGCACCACGGCCGGCGTGCCGTCGGGGCCGGTCGGCCCGCCGAACTGGGCTATGCCGGTGGTGACCAGCACCGTGGCCACCCCGGCCAGGGCGAGACCGGTCAGCGTGCGGCGGCGGCCGACCCGCCGGGCCCGTCGGAGGGCCAGGCCGGCCGGGTCGGCGGCGAGCGGCCGTGGCGTGGCGACCCGGCGGACGAAGGTGTCCCGCAGCGCCCGCTCGAGCTCGTCGTCAGTCACGGAAAATGGACGCTCCGAGCCGCCCGTCTGGTTGTCGCAGGGGTTCGGCGGATGGCTCAGCCTGGCGATTCGCTCGCTCATGGCGCCACCTCGCGGAGCTCGGCGGCACCATGAGGCACCAACGCACTGCGCCTGATGACTCGCTCGCTCCGCTCGCTCATCGGGTCTCCACCGGCACGCTGGTGGCGGGGCGGGCGATGGCTTGGCCGGCGGAAAGCGGGGCCGGCCGGACCACCGGCGGGCGCGCGGCCCGGGGCGCCGATGGCCTGCGCGGCGCGGGGGTCGGGGTCGCCTCCTGCTCGGCCGGCAGGCCGAGGGCGGCCTCGGAGCCCAGCCGGCGGCGCAGCGTGTTCAGCGCCCGCGCGGTCTGGCTCTTCACCGTGCCCGTGGAGATCTCCAGCAGGGCGGCGGTCTGCGCCTCGGACATGTCCTCGTAGAACCGGAGGACCAGGACGGCCCGCTGCCGCGCCGGAAGGGCCCGGAGGTGCCGCCAGAGGGCGTCCCGGTCGAGCTGCTGCTCGATCTCGTCGACCCCGGCCCGCTCGGGCAGCACCTCGGTCGGGCGTTCACCGTGCCAGCGACGTCGCCACCAGCTCGTCGACGTGTTGACCAGGACCCGCCGGGCGTACGGCTCGATGGCCTCGATCCCGCCGAGCCGCTTCCAGGCCAGGTAGGTCTTGGTCAGCGCGGTCTGCAGCAGGTCCTCGGCCGTCGCCCAGTCTCCGGCGAGCAGATACGCGGTACGCAGCAGGGCGCTGGAACGGGCCGCGACGAACTCGCGGAACTCCTCTTCCAAGGGGTCCCTGTTCGCCACCGCATCACCTCCGCGCCCCGTCCTGTAGGCAGGCTGCCACGCCCGGACGGTGCGGGTCGACGGCAAATGGTGCGCAGTTCATCCGATGTTCGGACGAAAAGTTTCAGGCCCCGTCGTCCGCCTTGGCCTCGTCCGCCTCCTTGCCCAGCCGCGCCTCGACGGCCTGCGGCTCGTACATCTCTTCGACGACGCGCAGGTAGAGCTCGTTCGGGTTGGGCAGGTTCTTGACCTCGCGGAGCGCCTGGTCCTGGCCGGCGGACTCCAGCACGAAGGTGCCGTAGTTGAGCGCCCGGCCGGTCGGCGACTGCTCGTACTTCATGTCGGTGACCCGGACCAGCGGCATCATCGCCACCCGGCGGGTGATGATGCCGCTGACCACCATCACCCGTTTGTTGGTGAGGATGAAGCGGTCGTACCACCAGTCCCCGACCCGCCAGGCGACCCAGGCCATCACGGCGAACCAGAGCAGCACCGCGACGGTGGTCAACGCCCCGACGTTCCGCCCGGCGAGGAAGCCGGAGAGGTAGCCGAGGACGAAGGTGGCGGCGATGCCGATGAGGATCGGCGTGGCGAGGTGGATCCAGTGCCGCTTCCACTCGCCCCGGTAGCGTTCGGTGGGGAAGAGGTAGCGGGCCACCAGCGAGCTGGGTTCGTCCTCCAGCGGCAGCACCCGGCGGGGGGACATGCCGGAGGCGTCGGCGCGCAGCCCGGCAAGCTCATCCTCGGAGATCTGCGGCGGCTGGTGGCCACCTTCCGGATCGCGGATCCAGGCCCGCCCGGAGCGGCCCTCGCCGGCGTAGCCCGGCCCGTCACCGAAGGCGACATCATCCGAAAGGGAGGGGCCGTCGCCGTAGCCGGGGCCTGGGCCGTAGCCGGGACCGTCGTCAGGATCGATCCGGGGGATGGGCTCGGTGTCGCGCTCCCGGCGCTCTCGGTCTGGATCGTCGGGGTCGAAGGGCGGACCGGCTGGGCTTCCCATGGGCGGCTAGGCGACCAGGCTGGTGAAGAAGTCGCCGAAGCCCTGGGCGATGTCCATGATGCCGCCACCGAGGGACTTGAAGACGTCGGCGGCGGAGTTCGGCCGGTAGGCAACAAAGAAGATCAGGAATGCGATGCCGGCCCAGGTGAGGACCTTCTTGACCATGACGGGCCATCCTCTCGCGCGGTGCCGGGTCTATTTACCGCAGTAGTACCCAGAGTATCAGCAAGGTGTCGTACAGTGAATATCTGCGCACGTTCTCCAACCCGCCGGTGCCGGCCGGTCAGGCCCGCCCGCGCAGGTACGGAGACGGTGCGCCGTACACGAGTTCAGGCGGAGTCCACTCGGTGAGGTCGTGCAGCACGACTTCTTCCGCGAGGAGGTAACCCGCACTCGCCGGCCAGGTTATCGCATGAAGCCACATTCCCCGAGCCTCGCCGGCGTACGCACTTCGATCGGTCGCAGAGTTGACGAGCCACAGTGGAGTGGGGTGGCCTCCAACCCGGATCTTGGCGTGCGGCACGCGTTCGGGATGACCGGGGCCGGGGTCCGCCAGCGCCTCCGCGACCTGCGGCCCCGGGTCGGGGCCGGGCAGCCCGGCGAGCCGGGAACCCAGCCCGACGCCCGGCTCCTCGGCCACGAAGAGGAGATCGGCCGGCCCGCCGTCGAGCGGAGCAGGGCCGGCGCAGGCCACCGCGGTGGCGCGTACGCCGCCCCGGTCGTCCCCGGCCCAGGCCACCCCGCTCAGCGTCCACCCGGTGGGCAGCGGCCACGGGCACCAGAGCGGTACGCCCGGCCGGCCGGGCGGATCGACGTCGGCGGCCACCCGATCCACCACGCTGGCCAGGATCTCGGCGCCGATGCGTTCAGGTACGTGCAACGGCGGCACCGGACCGCAACGCAGGCACCGCGACTCACCGTGCATCAGGTCCGGCCCCCGGACCGACCCGCCGCACCTCGGACAGCTCATCGCGACACTCACATCTCCACCGTCACCCCGTACCGGCGGGGCGTCAAGCGGAGCGGGCGGATGCGGGCGGATGGCGTCAGTCCGGCGGCGGCCCGGCGTAGGCGCGGACCCAGGCGTGCATGGCGATGCCGCTGGCCACCCCGGCGTTGATCGACCGCGTCGAGCCGTACTGGGCGATGGAGAAGAGCTGGTCGCAGGCGGTCCGAGCCACGTCGGACAGCCCCGGCCCCTCCTGGCCGAAGAGGAGAACGCAGCGCCGCGGGAGGACGCTCGTCTCCAGCGGCTTCGAGCCAGGCAGGTTGTCGATGCCGACCACCGGCAGCTGCCGCGCCGCCGCCCACGCGACGAACTCCTCGACCGTGGGATGGTGCCGGACGTGCTGGTAGCGGTCGGTAACCATGGCCCCGCGCCGGTTCCACCGCCGCCGCCCGACGATGTGCACCTCGGCGGCGAGGAAGGCGTTGGCGTTGCGGACCACCGTGCCGATGTTGAAGTCGTGCTGCCAGTTCTCGATGGCCACGTGGAAGTCGTGCCGGCGCCGGTCCAGGTCCGCCACCACGGCCTCCCGCCGCCAGTAGCGGTAACGGTCCACCACGTTGCGCCGGTCGCCCTCGGCGAGCAGCTCCGGGTCGTACCGCGGGTCGTCCGGCGGGTCGCCGGGCCACGGCCCCACACCCACGTCGAGCTGGTCGTCGGTCACGGTTTCCAGAGCGTACGGCCCGAGCCTGCCACCCGCTCCCGGACCCCTGTCAACGCAGGTCCAGCGCCCCACCGAGCCGATCGAGGAAGCGCCGGTCGGCGGGACTGGGTCCGGCGTCCCCAACCCGGCAGACCCGGGCCGCGACGGACTCCACCCACTGCCGGTACACCGCCGAGTCGGCCGGGTCGGCCCGTCGCCGTAGCACCCGAACCGCGGCCCGGCAGGCGGCGAGCAGGTCGACCATGTCAGTGAGCCGGTCGCCCCGCTCGGCGGCTTCGTCGTGCCGGGCGTAGATCGCGGAGACCACGGCCCGGACCAGGTCGCTGTCGAACCCCCGGCCGGCCGCCACGGCGTCCATGCCGGCGAGCCCGGCGGCCACCCCGCGGGGCGGACGCCCGGGTCCCGGCGAGGCGGCGGCGACGAGGACCCGACCCGGCAGTTCGATCAACAGATCCCACTCCGCCGCGGAGTAGACGGCGGTGGTCGGTGGTGCGGCACGACGTCCGGCAGAAGGCGGCTCTCCGGCGACGGAGGGCCTCATGCCGCCGCTCCGCTTCGCTCCGCGGCATCATGAGGCACCGGCGCGCTGGGCATGATGATTCGCTCGCTGCGCTCGCTCATCGGGAGACCTCCGGCGTCAGCATATGCCTCGAAACGGGAAACGGGCCCCTTCCACGCGGATCGGAAGGAGCCCGGCGTCGTACGGCGGACGTCAGCGCGGCTCCGGGAAGCTGGGCCGCTCCGGGTCGACGCCCTCGGGCACGGCCGCGGCCGCGTGCTCCTTCTTGGGGACCATCACCTTGCGGCGGAAGACACAGACCAGGGTGCCGTCCTGGTTGTAGCCCCGAGTTTCCACCGCCACCACGCCGCGGTCCGGCTTCGAGGCGGATTCCCGCTTGTCCAGCACCGTCGTCTCGCCGTAGATGGTGTCGCCGTGGAAGGTCGGGGCGACGTGCCGCAGGGACTCGATCTCCAGGTTGGCGATCGCCTTGCCGCTGACGTCCGGCACCGACATGCCCAGCAGCAGCGAGTAGATGTAGTTGCCGACCACCACGTTGCGCTTGAACTGGGTCGCCGACCCGGCGTAGTGGGCGTCCATGTGCAGCGGGTGGTGGTTCATGGTGAGCAGGCAGAAGAGATGGTCGTCGTACTCGGTGACCGTCTTGCCCGGCCAGTGCCGGTAGACCGCGCCGACCTCGAACTCCTCGTAGTAGCGGCCGAACTGCATGCTTGTCCCCTTCGACGGGCGGCGATGGAGTCCGGGCCCAGCATGCCTTACCGCATGTTAAGAACGGAGACGAGGGCGCTGGCGGTGGGGAAATGCCGCCCCCGGGACCAGATCCGGGGGGAGACGCAATGAGCGGCGGGGCCCTCCCCGGCACCCGCCGCCCACGCTCTGATGCGAAAGATTCTGCCGTACGGCCAGCCCACACCAACAGAGACAGGCGTCACATTTACCTTTTTGTAACAACACGGTTAGTAACGGTGGGTCACTCCGCAGGCGATCTCCATGGCTCGGATAGCTCCTTGTCAGTCGGCAAATTACCGTTCCGTAATTCGCACTCGCAGTGATCTCCCTGGAAGCGCTCCCATCACCTGTGGTCACGCAAATGCGGCGTGCACTTGCGTTCCGCACACCAGGGAGACAGATTGGGCTCGATGGGTTGGAGCGTGACCACGACGTAACCGAGCGTTTCGTCGCGTACGTCACGGGAATTGGACGACATCCACCCTGGTTCCACCCGACGTAGACAATCCGCGCTGATCGGAGAGTGCAATGGCAACGGTTGAGCTGACCACGGCCAACTTCGAAGACGTAACCGAACGCGACGGCATCGTCCTGCTCGACTTCTGGGCCGACTGGTGCGGCCCGTGCAAGCGCTTTGCACCGGTCTACGAGCGCTCGTCCGAGAGTCACCCGGACATCGTCTTCGGCAAGGTCGACACCGAGGCGCAGCAGGAGCTGGGGGCCAGGTTCAACATCCGCTCCATCCCCACGGTGATGGCGATCAAGGACGGCGTGATCGTCTACGCCCAGCCGGGCGCCCTGCCCGAGTCCGCGCTCGAGAACCTGATCGAGCAGGTGCAGAAGCTGGACATGGACGAGGTCCGCCAGAAGATGGCCTCGCACGAGCACTGAGTCACCACCGATTCCTGAGCCGGCCGGGCCCCACACGCTGGGGCCCGGCCGGCACCGTCTCCGCCGGCCGCCGCTGTCTCCGCCGGCCGCCAACGGACGGCCGAACAGCAGCGACACGGCCACCGCGAACTGGACGACGGACGGAGGCTGCGGCGGTCCGTGATCCCGTATCGTGACCAGCCGATGGAGACCTTGACCACCCGCGGGCGCGCGGTCCGGCTGGGCGCCACCGTGCTCGGGTTGGCGCTGCTCCTCGCCGGCACCGTGCGTGGCGCCGACGACGACTTCCCGTTCGGGCCGTTCCGGATGTACTCCACCTCCGACCCGCCGGACGCGCCCGCGCCGGACACGCGGGTCGAGGGTGTCGACCGCACCGGGGCGGTGGTCGCGCTGGGCCAGGACGCCACCGGCATCCGCCGGGCCGAGATCGAGGGCCAGCAGAGCCGCTACGTCGGCGACCCGTCCCGGCTGCGCCGGGTCGCCGACGCGTACACCGAACGGCACCCCGGCGCCCCCGCGCTGGTCGAGGTCCGCATCGTCGTCCGGTGGTACGACATCCAGGATGGCCGGCCCACCGGCCGCTGGACCGACCAGACCGCCGTACGCTGGCTGGCCACGCCGTGACCGGCTGGCTGACCGAGGCGGTCCCGCGCGGCCGGGTGGCCGCCTTCCGTACCCTCGTCTACCTCTTCGTCGCCGCCGACCTGGTGGTCTTCACCCCGTGGGTACGCACCCGGGCCGATGTGCCCGGCGACCTCTACCAGCCGCTGCTGGTCGGCCGGCTGCTCCCACTGCCGACCCCCACCCCGGCCCTGGTCAGTGCGATCTTCTGGGTGCTGCTGGCGCTCTCCCTGCTCGCGGCGACCGGGCGGGCGCCCCGGCTGCTCGGCTGGACGGTCTTCGCGCTCTACTTCGAGTGGATGATCGTCGCGATGAGCTACGGCAAGGTCGACCACGACCGGTTCGGGCTCCTCGTCGCGCTGGCCGTCCTGCCCACCGCCGGGCGGGCCCGACACGGCGATCCCACGCCCACCGAGGCAGGCGGCTGGGCGTTACGGGTCACCCAGATCGCGGTGGTCTGCACGTACTTCCTGGCGGCCTGGGCCAAGTTCCGCTTCGGCGGGCTGGACTGGGCGACCGGGTCCGTGCTGGCCCGGGCGATCATCCGCCGCGGGACCGAACTGGCCGACCTGATCGCCCAGGTGCCGCACCTGCTCATCGTCGCCCAGTTCGGCATCCTCGCCTTCGAGCTGCTCAGCCCGCTGGTCTTCGTGCTGCCCGAACGCTGGCGGCTGGCCGCCGTCGGCTTCTTCTACTCGTTCCACCTGGTGACCATCGCGACGATCACCATCTCGTTCGCCCCGCATCTGGTGGCGATGACCAGCTTCCTGCCGCTGGAGCGGGTCCGCCGGAGCAGCCTGCTCCGCCGTCGCAGGTTACCGGCCCCCCTCGGCCAGCTCGGCGAGCATCCCCTCGCAGCTGCGGGCGACGACCTGGGCCCCGCGCCGCTGGGCCAGCAGTAGCAGCGGATCCTCCGCGCGGTTCCGCCATCGCCACTGTGCCTCGGTGGCGACCTCCCACAGCCGCTGCACGGTCGCGTCATGCTCGATGCCGAGCCGGGCCGCCAGGCCGACCCCGTCGCCACCGACCAGCCGCTGCGCCTCGGCAGCCAGCTCGGCGTCGAACCCGAGCCGGCTGTTCCGCAGCGCGGCCAGGAGCCGCAGCTCGCGGAATTCGTGCGCCCCGACGAGGATCTGCTCGACCCGCCCGAGCAGCTCGTCCGTGCCCCGGCCCGGGTCGGCCCGCAGCAACGCCTCCACGGCCGCCAGCGCCGACCGCGACTTGAGCGTGTCCCGCCGGTCGATGAGCAGGCGGGCCATCGACCCGCGCAGCTCGGTCAGGCCGCTGCGCCGGATCAGCTCGGCCGAGAGCTTCGCCCGGCTGTCACAGCCGGTACGGATCAGCGTGGTCGCCAGCCGGAGCCCGAAGAGCCCGAGCCGGTCCAGCAGGGCGGCGCGTGCCTCGGCGTCCAGCCGGAGCGGCACGTTGCCGCGGACGAAGCGATCGGCGGTGAGCAGGTGCGGATCCAGTTCCGGGCGGGGCATCTGGGCCAGCGCCGCGAGCGCGGCGAAGTCCGACTCGCTGAGGATCCGACCGGCCAGGCCGATCAGCCCGCTGCACGGCACGACGGTCACGCAGAGCGCGTCCAGCCGGGGATCGCGCTGCTGTCGCCGGGTCAGCTGCCGGGCGGTGAGCAGCCCGTCGATCCGGCCGCCGCCGGTCTCGTCCGCTCGGGACCGCACCATGATCACGTTTACCGCGGCGGCCTGCCCGACGGTGCTCTCCCGGCTGGTCTCCAGCACCCGCAGGTCGCTGTCGCGGCCGTCGCGGGTCAGATACAGCACCGCGTCCGCGTCCCGCAGCACCCGCTCCATCACCGGCGCCCGGCCCTGCTCGTCGAGGCCGGTGGCCGGCGTGTCGATCAACGTCACCTGGCGCAGCGTCCGGGTCGGCCACTGCACCACGATGTCGCGCAGCTCGCCCGCCCGCCAGCCGACGAGGTCCACCCGCATCCCGGTCGCCGACTTGGCGACCGTCAGCTCCTGCGGAGGGTGGCTGGTCGAGTAGGCGATGGCGCTCGGCTGCGCCCCGTCCTCGTACCAGGTGAAGACGTCGCTGCCGTCCACCCCGTCGACCGGCGCGACCTCCTCGCCCATGATCGCGTTCAGCAGGGTCGACTTACCGGACCGCCACGGGCCGGCGATCGCGATCCGCAGCGGCTGCTCCAGCCGGGCCAGCTGGTGCCGCAGGTGGTCCGTCGCCCGCGGGTTGTTCCGGTAGTGCTGGATGGCCTGCTGCAACAGCCCCCACACCGCCTCATCCAGCCGCAACCCGATGGTCATGCCCGAGGCCCCAACGACGCCGGTGCGGACCGGGCGACGGTCAGCTGCTGGGCCTGCTCGAAGAGCCCGGCCAGCCGGGTCATCTTCAGCCGGATCTCCCGCTGCCGCTGCTCGCGGACGGCCGCCTCGGTGTCGGCGGCCTGCTTGGCGCTGCGGAACGACTGGATGATGGCCTCCTGCAGTTCCTCGGTCAACGCGGTGAAGTGGTCCCGGAGCAACCGCTGCACCTGCCGGACGGCGTCCCGGCTGTCCTTGCTGCGCTGGACGAAGAAGTCGTCGACGTGCCGCTGGATCGCCGTCTTGACGACCGCCTGGCGGCGGCGGAGCAGCTGTTTGCTCTCGTCGCGGACGCTCTTGCCGCCGAACAGGGCGCCGACGCCGACCGATAGCGGGTTGATCATCGGCATCCCGGCCAGCGTCGTCGCCAGACCGACCATCAACAGGCCGCCGTACGATCCCCGCAGGCCGGTGACCAGCTTCTGACTCGAGGTGAACCGATCGATGTTGGGCCGCTCGAGCTCCGGCAGCTGGTTGTCGAGGTCCGCCGGCATCGTCATCGACCACGGCGGCAGCACGTCACCCCCGTACCGGGCGAAGTTGCCGGCCACCCGGCGGGCGACCCAGTCGCAGCGCTGGACGAGCCACTCGTGGTTCGCCTCCGCCGCCTCCACCAGGCTGCGATCCAGCCACTCCTGGAAGGCCTCCCAGGTGACCAACGGGTCCGCCTCGTCGAACTCCTCGTCGACCATGCGCAGAATCTGTCGGGTCCGGTCGCGCAGGTCGTACTCGATGTCGGAGAGCAGATCGGTCATCTCGTCGGCGAGGGTGTTCTGCCATCTCGTGGCGCAGCGGCGCAGTTCGTCGACCTCGCGCTGGGCCGCGCGCAGCCGGGAGATCGGGCCGGACTGCTCCTCGGCCTCCTGGCTCGCCAACTCGGCGCGCAGCGGCGCGGCCAGCTGTTCCACCACCGTCCGGGCGATCACGCCGACCGCGACCCGGGCCAGCCGGTCGGACTTGCCGGCGAGATCCCGCTGCAACCTGGCGATCAGCACGGGGAAGCCGGACTCGGCGTTGAGCTCCCGGTCGTCGCCGACGGCGGCGCGCAGCCGCAGGGCCGCCGAGACCGGAATGATCGGCGCCGGTACGCCGGCCTCGGTCAGGTGCTGCCGGTTACGCTCGGCGACCGCGCGCCAGTCCGGGACAAGATCCGTCTTGGTCTGCACCACCACCACGTTCGGGTGCGACCGCGCCACGTGCAGCAGCATGGTCAGTTCGCCGGCCGAGAGTTCGCGGGTGGAGTCGGAGACCAGCAGCACGGTGTCCGCCCAGGCCGGTGCGGCGGCCGGGCCGGCGGCGCCGAGCGCGGGGACCTCGTCGGTGCCGGGGGTGTCCACCAGCACCAGCCCGGCGCCGAGCAGAGCGCGGGGCAGCCCGACCTCGACGTGCGCGGGGCCGCCGTGGGCCCGGCGGCCGAGCGTGCCGGCCACCCCCGCGGCGATCTGATCCAGCGGTACCGGGATCCGCTCGACGGTTGCCGGGACAGCGGTGCCGACCGGCCGGCCCGGGGCCGCCGGCGGCGCCTGGACCACGACCGCCGACGGAACCTCGGCGTGCTGCACCACGGTCGGCAGCATGGTGGTCCGGCCGTCGCCGACCGGGCAGGCCGGTGCGTTGACGATGGCGTTGATCAGCTGGCTCTTGCCCTGGTGCGACTCTCCGATGACCAGGACACGCAGCTTGGGGTCCAGCAGTTGGGCCCGCCTCTGCCGCACCGTCTGAAGCAGGTCGCCTCGCCCGTGCGCGCTGCACGTACGTGCGATCTCGTCGAGCACGTCCAACCAGATCGCCGCGATCATTGCACCAAGTGTGCGGATTTCCGCTCAATTATCAAGTGGACCGGAACTGAAACAGGAGTCGGGAGGCCGGATCGCCCTCTCGATCCGGCCTCCCGATGCTACCGATCCTGCGTCAGAGCAGGCCGCCCAGCAGGCCACCGTCCGCCGCGACGTGCGCGTCGCCGTGCACCGCGGCGTCGGCGTGGGCACCGCCGGTCACCCCGCCGGTGAGGCCGCTGACCGTGCCGGTGAGGCCGCCGACGGCGTGGGCACCGCCGGTCACCCCGCCGGTGAGGCCGCCGACGGTGTCGGTCACGCCGCCGACCGTGTCGGTCACGCCGCCGACTCCGCCGGTGAGGCCGCCGACCGTGTCGGTCACGCCGCCCACGGTGTGGTCGACGCCGAGCGAACCGACGAGGCCGTTGACCTGGGCCTCCGTGCCGGACAGCGCGCCGAGGTCACCGCCGAGCGCGCCGTCACCGGACAGCAGTCCGTCGGTGGCGCCGAGGGGGTTGCCGGCCACGCCGGTGACGTCCCCGACGACGGGGTCGACCGCGGTATCCACGGCGCCCACCACGTCCGAGTCCAGGGTGTTCGCCACGTCGTGCACCCCGGTCAGGTCCGTCACGACACCGCCCGATCCGACGCCCAGGCCGATCCCGGGCAGCACGACCGCTCCGGCGTAGAGGCCGGCCGGGTCCACGGCGATGGCGCCCAGCGCGCCGGCCGAGACGTCCACCCCGGACAACGAGCCGTTGACGCTGAGCTGCTGCGGCACGGCCTGGAGCTGGCCGACCACGTCGGTGGCGTCGCCCACGAGCGGGTCGAGCCCGAGCTCCGAGACCACCGGGGCCACCGCACCGAGCCCCGCGCCGGGGACGTAGTCCACCACCAGCGGAACCACGTCCTGCACGTCGGCGGCGGTGACGTCGGTGAGCCCCGCGGCCTGCAGCGCGCCCTCCGGGTCGAGGTCGAAGGCCGACCGCGCGTCGGGGTCGGTGAGCAGGTTGAGCACAAAGTCGTGCAGCGTCTGGGACGCATCCACCGACTGCTCCGAGTTGATGTACAGGCTCTGTTGCGAATCCATTTGCCGGTTCTCCTCGAACGTAGCGTCAGCACCGTCGTGCCTCGAGAGAAGGCTATGGCTGGGGGTCGGTGGTCGTCATCGGGAAGCCGCCCGCAACCGGCAGGGCCGGATTAGGGCCATCGCCCCCTCGTGCGTTAGGGGTACAGGGGGAACCGGTCCGGCCAGAGTTAGGGTACCGGGACGGGAGTGGTCTCTGGTACGAACGTAGGAGCCCATGGGGTTCGCCGAGGGTGGGGTCGCCACGGTGCCGACACCGTCGCCAGGGCCACTCACGGTGGAGGAAAAAGCCATGCCGTACGTCCTGGGGATGGACATCGGAAGCACCAACACGGGCGCGGCCGTCGCCCGGTGGCGGGGTGAAACCTGGGCGCGTCCCGAGATGATCGCGCTCGACGTCAGGTCGACCGTCGTACCGTCGGTGCTGCACCTGTCCCCGGACGGGTCGCTCACGGTCGGCGAACCCGTCGCCGCGGACCCCGAACGCACCGCCCGCGACTTCGTCCGTCGGATCGGCGACGACGTGCCCCTGCTGCTCGGCGGTGAGCCGTGCCCGCCGCAGACGCTCATCGCGGAACTGGCGATGTGGGTGGTGGAGCAGGTCTCCGCCCGGGAGGGCGGGCTCGCCGAGGCCGTCGTGCTCAGTCACCCCGCGGCGTGGGGCCCGCACCGGCGGGAACTGCTGCAGCGGGCCCTGTGGGAACTCGGCCTGGGCAACGTGACGCTGCTCCCCAGGACGGTCACGGTGGCCGAGAATCACGCGGCCCGGGGCTTCCCGGGCACCACGGCCGCCGTGTACGCCCTGGGCGGCAACACCTTCGAGGGTGCCCTGGTACGGCGCAGCCCCAGTGGCACGTACGAGACGTTCGGCCTGCCCCAGGGGCTGGAACCGCTCGGCGGCGCCGACTTCGACGAGGCGCTCGCCGAGCATGTTCGCGCCGTGCTGCGCCGGGACTTCGCCGACACCGCACCGCGGGAGACGACGCTGCGCGGACTGCTGCCGGAGTGCGAGCGGGTCAAGCGGGAACTCGCCGTCAGTACGGAGGCGGACGTCATACTGGCCCTGCCGGCGGGGCCGGTCCGAATACCGGTGACCCGGGCACAGTTCGAGGACATGGTCCGCCCGGCGGTGCGGGCGACCGTCGACCTGCTGGTGCGTACCGTGCACTCCGCCGGCCTGACGCCGGCGGAACTCGACGGCGTCCTCCTCGCCGGCGGCTCGGCCCGGATCCCGCTGGTCACGGAACTGCTGGCCGCGGCCTTTCCCGTCCCCGTCGAGATGGAGCCGGATCCCCAGCTGACCGCCGCCACCGGGGCGGCGCTCGCCGCCTGCCAGGTGGTGTCACCGCGCTCCCGCCGGCCGGCGCCGGTGCCCGCGTCCGCGCGGGTCAGCGGCGCCGAACGGGCCGAAGGATCGGCCATCCCGGCACGGCGGCACCCCGAGCACGCCGCTACCGTCCACGGCGAGCCACCACCGCGCCCCCCGGTCCGGATCACCCCGCTGAACCTGCCGAAGCCGTCCCGCCTGGCGCTGATCCCCAGGCGGGGACGCGAAGGATGACGATCATGATCATGAGTAGCCTCGTGGAGGCTCGGCTGGTGCTGGGCGAGGGGCCGACGGCCCTGCTCGAGGGGGTTGCGGCGGATCCCGGGGGTCCCCTCGCCGTCGGCGTGGCGGGTCCCGGTGGCCACGGAAAGAGCGCCCTGCTCACGGAGCTGGCCCGGGCTTACCGGCGAGCCGGCGCGACCGTGCTGGACGCCGCCCCGGGCCCGTCCGACCTGATCGAGCCCGAGACGGTGCTGCTGATCGACGACGCGCACCTGCTCGACGACGCACGGCTCGACACGCTGCGCCGGCTGGTGGTCGCCCGCCGACACCGGCTGCTGGTCGGCTACCGTCCGTGGCCCCGCTCGGCGGCGCTGGCCGAGCTGGCCGACGCGCTGAAGCGGGACGGGCAGCAGGTCGCGCTCACCCCGTTCACCCCCGAGCAGACCGGCGCCTATCTCGCCGGCGTGCCCGAGTTGGGCCGGCGGAGTGACCTGGTCGCCTTCGTGCACGCGCAGACCGGCGGCGTCCCGCGCGACGTCGAGCGGCTGGTCCGCGGGCTGCGCGGGCAGGAGAATCCGGTCGCCGTCTCCACCGGGCCGCCCCGGCCGGTGATCCTCCAGTTCGGGCCCGATCTGGAGGAGCTAACGCCCGACGTACGCCGGCTGCTGCTGGCCGTCGCCGCGGGCGTGCCGCTGTCGATGGACCTGCTCGGGCCGTTGCTCGGCCAGACGTCCGAGACGGTCGACGAGCTGCTCGCGTCCACCACGGCGGCTGGCCTGCTGGGCTCCGACGGCCGGCTCTCGCCGATCGTACGGCGGGCCGTCATCGCACTCAGTCCGACCACCGAACGCGCCGGGGTCTGGCGTCGGCTCACCGAGTTGCAGCTCGGCCGCGGTGCGCCGGTGCTCCCGCTGGTCCTCTCCCTACGCGCGGCCGGGGTTCTCGGCGACTGTCCGGCCCCGACGCTGGAGGCGGCAGCCGAGGAGGCACTGAGCGGGGATCCCACGCTCGCGGCGGAGCTGTTCGCCTCGGCCACGGCGGCGGGAGTGCCGGCCGGTACCCGTCAGGCGGTCGCCGCGGCGCTCGCCGGCGACCTGGACGCCGCCCTCCGGCTGGCGGACCGGCTGCTCGCGGCGGCCGCTCCCGGCGATCCGGCCGAGGCGGCGACGGTAGCCGCGACGGCGCTGGCCCACCGCGGCCAGTTGGGCCGCAGCGTCGAGCTGTACCGGTGGTCGGGCAGCGCCCCGTCCGCGGCGTTCGCCGCCGTCGGAGCGCTCGCCCTCGGCCGCCCGGTTTCCGAGGCGGAGATGCCTGGTGACGATCCGGCTGGCGGGCCGCCCACCCTGCACGCCAGCGCCGCCCGGCTGATGGCCGAGGGGGTACGGGAGAGCCTCGCCGGGCCGCCGACCACCGCGCTCTCCATGCTCGTGCAGGCGGCCGCGCTGCTGGAACCGGACGGGCGGGCGGTGCTCCTGCCGGACAGTCCGGCCGCGCTCGCCGCGTTGACCGCGATCCACTGTGCCGAGCTGGACATCGCCGAGGCAGTGCTGGATCGCGCCGTGGTGGCCGGCATCGGTGGGCCACTGATGGCCCGCCGCCACGAGCTGCTGCGGGCGTGGATCCTGATGGTCCGGGGCCACACGGCCGCCGCGGCCGAGCGCCTCGCCGCGGTGGCCGCCGAGGATCGGCCGCTGGAGTCGCGCGACCTGCTCCTGGCCAACGCGCTCCAGCTGGGCATCGCCCGGCGCAACAGCGACCTCGCCACGCTCCAACGCGGCTGGGGGCCTGCGCTGGAGGCGGTGGTACGACATCCCGTCGACCTGTTCACGTTGCTGCCCCTCGGCGAACTCGCGGTCGCGGGCGCCCGGCTGGGCGACCTGGCCCGGCTGGAGCCGTACCTGCGAGGTGCCTGGCTGCTGCTGGACCGGCTCGGCGGTCCGGCCCTGTGGAGCGCGCCGCTGCACTGGACCGGCCTGCACGCCGCGATCCTGACCGAGGAGCGGGAGGTCGCCGACGAGCACCTGGCCGCCCTGCTCGCCGCGGCCGACCACAGCCGGTACGCCGCGGTGGTCTCCGCGGCCGCCGCGAGCTGGGTCGAGGTGCTGCGGGGCGTGGTCGACCCGGTACGGGTGGAGGCCGCCGCCCGCGGGCTGTACGACGCCGGATTGTGCTGGGACGCCGCCCGCCTCGCCGGGCAGGCCGCGATCCGCACCTCGGACCGGCGGGCGATGACCACCCTGCTGGAGTGCGCCCGGCTGCTCCAGGGCCGGCCGGCCGCCACCAGGGGCGGGCATCCACCCGCGGGCGGCGGCGACGCACAGGTCGCCGACGCCCTCACCGGCCCCGCACAGACCCGGCTCAGCGACCGCGAACACGAGGTGGCCGAGCTGGTGCTGGCCGGGTTGACCTACCGGGAGATCGGGGACCGGCTCTTCATCTCGGCCAAGACGGTCGAACACCACGTGGCGCGAATGCGGTCCCGATTGAACTGCGCCAACCGGGCGGAGCTGCTGGCCCTGCTGCGCACCATCGTCGCCGACCGGTCGAGCGGCCCGGTCCGGCAATCGCAGCCGGAACGGATCGTGCCGTGAGCCGGTGCCTAGGCGGCGGCCGATGAAGCGGGCGGAGCGGGACGTGGGACAGGGCGAAAACCAACAGATCCGGCTGAAGTTCGTCGCGCTGGCGGCCCTGCTGATCACCCTCTGGTCCTACTCGGCCTACCTGACCGGCCGGGACTCCGCCGACCTGCTCCGGGTCCGGGCCCTGGCGGACACCCTCGGCCAGCCCACCGACCTGCTGATCCTCCACCTGCAGACGGAACGGCGGCTCACCGCCGAGACGATCGCCGGGGGCGGACGGGCACGGGACGCGCTGGCCGAGGCACGTGTCGGGACCGACCGGGCGGTCGCCCCGGTGCGGGCCTTCACCGAGGGCCACGACCTGCGGCTGCTCACCGCGGGCACGGTCCGGGACCGGGCCGGCGAGCTGGTCCGGCGGTTGATCGGGCTGGCCACCCTCCGGTCCCAGGTGGACGACGGACGGCTCGACCGATCCGCCGCGATCGCCGGGTACGACCAGCTGATCGACGTCGCCTTCGCCGTGTACGGCCCGGAATGGGGCGGGCGCGAGAACCCGCTGGCCGGCGAGACCCGGTCGGTGATCGCGCTGGCCCGGGCCCACGAGCTGCTCGCCCGGGAGGACACGCTGCTCACCGCCGCTCTGGCCGGGGATGGGATCAGCGTTGACGAGCGGCCCCACCTGGCTAAGCTGGTGGCCAACCAGCGGTACGCCCGGACAGCGGCGGCCGCGGACCTGCCGGCCACCGGCCAGGAACAGTACCGACGGCTGGTGGAGGCACCCGCGTTCGCCGGACTGCTCGATCTGGAGGATCGGCTGCTGCGAACGGAGGGTGCCGGCGTACCGACGGGGATCAGCGCGCAGAGCTGGCGGACGACGGCCGACCCGGCCCTGAACGGACTGCGCGAGTTGGTGATCGTGACCGCCCGCGGCAGCGTCGAGCGGGCGGCGCCCGGGGCCGCGCTGGTGGTCGCGCGGACCGGCGCGGTGGTGGGGCTCGGCCTCATCGCGGTGCTCGTCGTGCTGATCGGCTGGTCCCGCACCGTCCGTCGACTGGCCGGCGGGCGGGACCGCCTCGACCGGTCCGATGGGCTCGACGCGGCGGAGATCCAACCCCTTCCGATGCACTCCGCTGCCGCCACGGCGGAGGCCCAACCCGTTCCGATGCCCTCCGCTGCTGCCGCGGCGGAGACCGCCACCCGCGAGCTGTTCCTCCGACTCACCCAGCGCAACCAGGTCCTGCTGCACGACCAGCTCAACCTGCTGGACGCGATGGAGCGGCGCGAGCGGGCGGCGGAGGAGACCGCCGACCTGTTCCGGCTCGACCATCTCGGCACCCGGATCCGGCGTAACGTCGAAAAGCTGGTCACGCTCGCCGGCGCGACACCGGCCCGCCGCTGGCGGCGCCCGGTACCCCTGCTCGACGTGGTACGCGGGGCGGTCGCCGAGGTGCCGGACTACCACCGGGTCCTGGTCGCACCGCACTGGCCGTGGTCGCTCGCCGGCGCCGGGGTCACCGACGTCGTCCACCTGCTGGCCGAACTCATCGAGAACGGGTTGGCCTGCTCCCCGGAGCACACCGCGGTACGCGTCTCCGGTGAGCAGGCGGCGCAGGGTTGCTCCGTGGTGATCGCCGACGACGGGCCCGGTCTGGACGCCGCCGCGCTGGCCGACACGAACGAACTGCTCGGCCACCCGCCGGTGGACGGCGCGCCCGCCGGCCGGGCCGGGCTGTACGCCGCTGCCCTGCTCGCCGCCCGCTGCGGCGCCCGGGTCTCCCTGCGTCCCGGCCCACGCGGCGGGACCGCGGCCGTCGTACTGCTCCCGTCCGGCTTGGTCACCGCCACCGGGCCCCAGGTCGGCCCGGTCGCCGGTGGGGTGATGTCGCCTCCGGTGCCGGCCGGCCCCGGATACCCGCGGGCCACGTCAGCGGCGGGTGCCGACCACGGCGGGCTGCCGACTCGGGTTCGCCGTCCCGGGGTGATCCGGCCCGCACCCGGCACCACTAGCGTCGACACCATCGAGATACCGCTGTACGAAAGCCACGAGAGGACGTAGATGACGCGTTCAATGGCCACCGTCGACAGCCTGACCGCCGCCCTGGACGGCCTCGTCGACCGGGTGCCTGGGGCCGAGTGTGCCGTGGTCCTCTCTCCTGACGGGCTGCTGCTCGGCCGGTCCGAGAACGTGGCGAACCAGCTGGCCGAACAGATCTCCGCGGTGGTCAGTGGACTGTACGCGTTGGGGCAGTCCGCTACCCGGGCCTGCACCGCCGGCGCGCTGCGGCAGATCGTCGTGCAGATGTCACGGGCGTTCGTGTTCGTAGCCACCACCCGGGGCGGGGCGATCCTCGCCGTCGGGATAGGCAATAATGCCGACGTCGGTGACATGGCGTACGAGGTGGCGCTCTTCGCGGCGCAGGCCGAGCGGGACCTGCCCGCCTACCTCGCGCCGGCCCGGATGGCGACAGGCGGAGGCCGCGGTGCGGACCACTGGGGACCATGACCAGGCGTGGTATGACGACGACGCCGGATCGGTCGCCCGTCCGTACACGGTGACGCGCGGACGCATCGCATCCGATCATGGCCAGCTCGACCTCATCTCCCTGGTGGTGGCCCGCCGAGCGGTCCCCGCCTCCGGACAGCTCTTTCCTGAGCAGGCCCGGATCGTCGAGCGGTGCCAGCGTCCACTGTCGGTGGCGGAGGTCGCCGCCGGGCTGGATCTGCCGTTGGGTAGCGTCCGGGTACTGCTCGGCGACCTGTTGGGGGCCGGGCTGATCGAGATGCACGAGCCGCCAACGCTGTCCGAAAGCCCGTCGGAGGCACTGCTCGAGGCGCTACTCGTCGGCCTCAAGGCGCTCTGACCGGCGCGGACCGCCGTGTTTGGACGGCCGCGGGCGGCGGTCCGACGGACGAGCTGAAGGGGGAAGGGTCAGTGCCGGCACCACCACCGTCCCAGCCACGACGCACCGCGATGATCATCCTGTTGGATGGGATCGTCACCGGGGCCGGGACCGTACGGCGCGCCCTCACCGGCCGGGGTGACGGCGCTCGGCTCGCCCAGGTGGCCATCGCGGCCTCGCTGGGAGTGCTGTTGGCGACGGCGTACTCGATCGTCATGGTGCTGCGTACGCCGGAGCGGCTGACGCCGGTGGCGGTCGAGCCGGCACCGGGCGTGGCGGCGACCGGCGTGCTGTCCACGGGGACGCCGGGTGACCAGTCTGGGTCGATCACCGCCTCCCCCCGGGCGTCCGCGCCCGTCGCGGCCACGGGGTCCCCGTCGGCCGCCTCGCCGTCGGCCACCGCCTCGCCGTCGGCCACCGCCTCGCCGTCGGCCACCGCCTCGCCGTCGGTCGGGGCGTCGGCGGCGGCCACGGCCCCCACCCGGGCCGCGTTACGCGCCGGCTTCTCCTTCGAAGAGAAGGCGCTGCTCAGCTACGGCGCCGCGATCACCATCGGCAATCCCGGGCCGACCGGGGTGACGGACTGGGTGCTGGTCGTCGTGCTGCCCAAGAAGTCGCTCGAGGTCACCGCCGTGAGGGGCGCCCGGGCCAGCCGGGACGGCGCGACCTGGACCTTCGTGCCGGAGGGAGGCACGGGTAAGGTGCCCGGCCACGGCTCGGCCCGGGTGACGTTCCGGGTGAACGGCGCGGCGACCAGCTCCAGCCCCATGGCGTGCACCATCGATGGGGCCGCCTGCACCGGCCTGCCGCACTGACCGGCCGCGCAGCCGCGGGACGGTGCGCGCAGAACCGCGGATCAGGGGACGGCCAGACGTAGGGCGGGCAGGCCGCTGGTCAGTGCCGGCCCGCGGACGGCACGGCGCAGGCCGCCGTGCCGCCGGGCAGCCGGTGACGGTTGCGGGCCACCCAGCGGTACGTCGGCCAGGCGGCGGCGCGTACCGGAGGAAACCTCAGGCCGGCCCCGACGATCCGCCAGAGCGGGCCGCTGGCGCCGAGCAGCCGGGCTATGGCGTCCGGCCCCGCGGCGCGTACGCCGTCCGCGCCGACCCACTGGACCGCCTCCTCGCATTCCGCGACGGTCAGGCCGAGTGCGTCGAGGTCGGCGAACTGCCAGGGCAGCACCCGGGCCGGGGTCGGGATCCGGCGCTCGATGAACTCAGCGCAGCGGGTGCAGAACGCGCAGTCGCCGTCGTAGACGAAGGTCGACGTCTCCATGCCTCCTATCCTGCACCTGCCGGCCCCGGGTTCGGTCACCGGTGTCTGGCGAGTCACTTGCACTCGCCTCGTACACGTGTTCGAATGAATGCCATGCGCTGGGACAACCTCTCCGCTCCCCCGGACGAGGGGACTCCCGGCGGGGCAGCGCCAGCGACGCCACCCCTGCCGCTGGCGCTGCCCGGCGCGGTAGCCCGCACCTTCGACACCCCCGGCTTCGCCGGGATGACCTTCTACGAGGTGCAGGCAAAGTCGATCATCAACCGGGTGCCCGGGGTCTCCCGCGTGCCGTTCGAGTGGACTATCAACCCGTATCGCGGCTGTAGCCACGCATGCAAATACTGTTTTGCCCGAAATAGCCACACCTACCTCGACCTGGACGCCGGGGCGGACTTCGACCGGAAGGTGATCGTCAAGGTCAACGCCGGGGTGCTGGTCCGCCGCGAGCTGGCCGCCCCGCGCTGGCGGGGCGCGCACATCGCGATGGGCACCAACGTCGACTGCTACCAGCGGGCCGAGGGACGCTACCGACTGATGCCGCCGATCATCGAGGCACTTCGCGACTTCGCCAACCCGTTCTCGATCCTGACCAAGGGCACCCTGCTCCTGCGGGATCTGCCGCTGCTCCGCCAGGCCGCCGAGGTCGCCCGGGTCGGGTTGTCCTACTCGATCGGCTTCGTGGACGAGGCGCTGTGGCGGGCGGTAGAGCCGGGTACCCCGAGCCCGCGCCGCCGACTGGACGCCGTCCGCCAGCTCACCGACGCCGGCTTCCAGGTGGGGGTACTGATGGCGCCGATCCTGCCGGGGCTCAGCGACGACGACGAGTCGATCGAGGCGACCGTGGCCGCGATCGCCGCCGCCGGGGCGACCAGCGTGACGCCGCTGGCGCTGCACCTGCGCCCCGGCGCCCGCGAGTGGTACGCGCACTGGCTGGCCCGCGACTTCCCGCACCTGGTCCCCCGCTACCAGCAGCTCTACCGGTCCGGCGCGTACGCGCCGCAGGCGTATCAGCGGGAGCTGACCGCACGGGTCCGGATCGCGGCGCGCCGGCACGGGCTGCACCGAGGCGAGCGGGGCGACAACCGGAGCCTGCCCGAGCCCCCGCCGGCCCCGGCGGAGCAGCTGACACTGCTTTGACATCCTCCCCCGCCTAAAGGCGGGAGATTCCCGTTTCCAGCGCCGTACGTCGGCGGCGCTGAATGGGCGGTCGACAGGACGCCTCTCGGCTCCTGTCCCGGACTGCCCGCCCGGTGAGTGGGGGCGCCGCCTCGGCGGCGTCCCTGATGTTGGTCGCCGCGTTCACGTCG